>JBKHVY010000178.1:0-5212 GCA_046569805.1 Bacteriovoracia bacterium
AGATCCGCGCCAAACAGCGGCCCCCCAGCCCCTGGAGAAGATCTTAGATTTCTCCGAGATCGAAGAAATGCCGGAGTACCAGAATCTAAAGAAAGCCTACGACCAAAAGATCGCTTCCACGCTAGGGCTCGAGAAGAGCTACAACATCACCAAGCAATGGTCTGAGCTCGCGCGTCGAAGCTTCAGCCTCTCCGGCGATTACGCGCGCTTTGACTTTCAGTACGCGCGCGTGAAGGATGTGGTGACGACCCTCGAACGGAACATCCACATCCTGGATCAGCACCTCTTGGACAAAGAATCCTACCTCTCGTCGACGCCCACGCTCCTACCAGCGCAAGGGTGGATCACCAGTTACTTCGGCCAACGTCTGTCGCCGTACTCTGGAAAACTTAAGATGCACGAAGGCATCGACGTCGGTGCTCCCTACGGGACTGAGATCATCGCTCCCGCCGATGGCATCGTCACCTACTCGGGCGAGAAAGCAGGCTTCGGTAAATTCGTGCAGGTCGACCACGGCTTCGGCATCGAAACCATCTACGCTCATAACCAATCACTCCACGTTCGGAACGGACAAAAGATTAAGCGCGGGACTTTGCTCGCGGCCGTCGGCAACACCGGCCACTCAACAGGTCCGCACCTTCACTACGAAGTGCGGGTCAACGGCATCGCCGTCGATCCCCTTTACTTTATTCTCGATTAATTAAGACTCGGAGACGCCATGTTTGATAAAGCACTTAAACTGATTTTCGGCACCAAACAGGATCGCGACTTGCGCGCCCTGAGGCCCATCCTGGAGCAGGTCAATGCTCTCGAAGCTCGCTTCAAGGCCTTGAGCGATGAGGAACTTCAAAAGCAGACTCCTCTTTTCCGCGCCCGCCTTGAGAAGGGTGAGACCACCGATCAGATCTTGCCGGAGGCCTTCGCCTGCATCCGCGAGGCCAGCCGCCGGGTCATGAACATGCGTCACTTCGACGTCCAGATCCTGGGCGGTATCGTGCTTCACCAAGGAAAGATTGCCGAGATGAAGACCGGTGAAGGTAAGACCCTCACCGCGACGCTGGCGATGTACCTCAATGGCCTCACCGGCCGCGGTTGTCACCTCGTGACCGTTAACGACTACCTCGCCCTTCGTGACTCGAGAGAAATGGGAAAACTCTACGAATGGATGGGGCTCACCGTCGGTGTGATCCTCGCCAACATGACGGATGAAGAGCGCCAGGCCGCCTACGCCTGTGACATCACCTACGGAACAAACAACGAGTTCGCCTTCGATTACCTGCGCGACAACATGAAGTTTGACCTCGCCGACTACGTCCAGCGCGAGCACCACTTCTGCATCGTGGATGAAGTCGACTCGATCCTCATCGACGAGGCCCGCACGCCGCTCTTGATCTCGGGCCCGTCCGAGGGCAACACCGCGCTCTACGCCGTGGTCGACAAAGTTATCCCCCAGCTCGCCAAAGACACGCACTACACCGTCGACGAGAAGAGCCGCACGGCCGTGCTCACGGACGCCGGCATCGTGAAGGTCCAGGACATGCTCAAGATCCCGAACCTCTTCGACGTGCGCCACATCGAAACGCTCCACCACTTGAACCAAGCGCTCAAGGCCCACACGCTCTTCCACCGCGACCAAGAGTACGTGGTCAAGGACGGCAAGGTCATCATCGTCGACGAGTTCACGGGCCGCATGAAAGAGGGCTCGCGCTGGAGCGATGGTTTGCACCAAGCGGTGGAAGCCAAAGAAGGCGTTGAAGTCCGTTCAGAAAACCAGACGCTCGCCAGCATCACCTTCCAGAACTACTTCCGCCTCTACTCGAAGCTCTCGGGGATGACCGGTACCGCCGATACCGAGGCCGAAGAATTCCAGAAGATCTATAACCTCGAAGTGGTGGTCATGCCCACCAACCTGCCGATGGTGCGCGAGGACATGCCCGACGTTGTCTACGCTTCCAAAGCCGCCAAGTACCAGGCCGTGGCCCAACTGATCGAGGAGTGCCACAAGAAAGGTCAGCCAGTGCTGGTGGGAACGATCACTGTCGAGTCCTCAGAAATCATCTCGCAAGTTCTGACGCAGAAAGGGATCAAGCACGAGGTCTTGAACGCCAAGAACCACGCGCGCGAGGCGGAGATCGTCGCGAACGCCGGACAGCTCGGCGGCGTCACCATCGCCACCAACATGGCGGGCCGAGGCACCGACATTAAGCTCACGCCGGAAACGAAGGCCGCAGGCGGTCTTTTCATCATCGGGACCGAGCGCCACGAATCACGCCGCATCGACAACCAGCTGCGCGGTCGTTCGGGTCGCCAGGGTGACCCGGGTAAGTCGAAGTTCTTCTTGTCGCTCGAAGACGATCTCATGCGTATCTTTGGCTCTGATCGAATCAAAGGCATCATGATCAAGCTCGGCATGAAAGACGACGAGCCGATCGAGCACGGCATGGTCTCGAACGCGATCGCCAAGGCGCAGAAGAAAGTTGAGGGCCACAACTTCGATATCCGAAAGCACCTCCTCGACTTCGACAACGTCATGAACGAGCAGCGCAAAGTGATCTACAAGCTCCGCCGCGAGATCCTCAACGACGAGGGCAACGTCGAGCTCCTGATGGAGATGATCGAGGACACCGCCTACCAGCTCGAGGCGCAGTACACGCCTGAGAAGAAGGCCACCATGTACGAATGGCCCTGGAAGGACATTAACCAAGGCTTCCACAACGTCTTCAATACCCAGTACGAACTGACGCCGAAAGAGTGTGCCGACAAGTACGGCAGCGACGTCGCGCGCTACCTCAAGGAGAAGGGCCAGGCGATCTACGAGGAGACCATGCGGGCCTACGACCCCGAGCAAGTAAAGCTCACGCTGCGGGAAGTTCTGCTCTCGACATTCGACTCGTTCTGGAAGGATCACCTTCTCGCCATGGACCACCTGAAGGAAGGTATTAACCTGCGCTCCTACGGTCAGAAGGATCCGCTGGTCGAGTACAAGCGCGAAGCCTTCAGTCTCTACGGAGACATGAAGAGCACCATCAAGCGGACGGCCGTTGAACGCCTCTTCCACATGAAGCTCTACACTGCCGCCGAGATCGAAGAAATTAAGCGCCAGCAGCAGGCGATGCTCGAGCAGCAGCTCGAAGCGCACCGTCAGGCACAGGCCCAGGCACTCAAGGCCGAGGCGGAAGCAACTCCCGTGCGTCCTCAGCGTGGGACCATGAAGGTTGGCCGCAACGACCCCTGCCCGTGTGGCTCGGGGAAGAAATTTAAGTCCTGTCACGGAGCCTAACGAAACCTATGAGTGATCCAAAGAAAGATCTGACACGTATCGAAGACCTCGGGGAGTTTCTCCACGAGCTCGATGATACAGAGGACTTCCTGGCACCTCCTGAGTTCATTCAGGAGGAAACCCCAGAGGCAGAGCCTCCGGATCTTCCCCCGGAGACTCCCTTCGGAGATTTTTCTACCGACGCCGATGGCGCCTCCGTCGAGAGCTTCGGTACCGACACTTTCCAGGGCGACGCCTTCGAGGAAGCAAGCTTCTCCAGTGAGATGCCTACCGACGCGGACCTCGAGGAGTCCCAGACTCCCTTCGAGCTCTCAGAAGAGACGGAAGTCTTCGAACCCCCTGCACTGGAGCCGGCAGAGGAATTCCAAGAATTAAGTGAAGATGCACCCATCACTGAAGAGGTGCCTGAGCCGCAGACAGAAACCGTCTCTGAGGCCCGCAACAACTATTCTTTTGAATCCGACTCTGAACTCTCCCAAATGAAGGAAGAGCTAAAGACTTATGCTCCGAAAGAGGACTTCAGCGAGACCCGGCGCTTTGCTGAGAGTGCCATGGTCACCGACACCACTGCTGAATGCAATCCGGCCTTTAGTGTCATGGCCCGCGGAATTCGCTTCATCGAAGACTCGGAGGAGATCCTAGATCTTCTCAAAGAAGCAGGGTTCCCCGAAGACATGCGCGCCCAGTTCCAGCGTCAAATCGCGTTTCAGAATTTACGGCGATCTACCTATGCCATAAACTCCGCCGCTTCCAACTCGAGCTGAGCATGGGTCTGTCGGACCTCCTCCACCCGCCACGCAAGGGGCTTGAGGCCGATCGTGGTCTTGTCTCTCGCAAGACGCTTGGTCAAAACTACCAGCATCAGTTCCAGTTCCGAGGTGACACGGACGCAGCGCGATCGATCATTCTCTCTACCATGTCACAGCTCGACGGCCACTCCGTCGATCGCTACCTTGGTGTGGCCAGCGAGCACACCTTCCTCGACTCGGAGATCGTCGAGAACGAAACGACCGAAGCCATCCACAAGAGCTACGATGAACTTGCGCTTAAGCTCAAAGGACATGCGCTTCAGCAGAAGGCCAACGCCGTCATCGGCATTAACTATCAGCTCACGCCCATGCCGGTGGAGTCACCGGGACTGGGGAACTATCGCTATAAACTCACATGCACGGGGAATCTGGTTTGGCTACATAAGCACACCAGTTAAAAGAACATATGCAACATGATGTTGTGATCATCGGCGGCGGGATCAATGGTGCAGGCCTTTTTCGAGACCTCGCTCTCCATGGGATCGATGTCCTTCTCCTCGAAAAGGGAGACTTCTCGTCGCAAACCTCGCAGGGCAGCTCGAAGATGCTCCACGGCGGCATCCGCTACCTCGAGAACTTCGACTTCGGCTTAGTTCAAGAGGCCCTCGAAGAAAAGAACCTCTGGCTCAAGCTCGCACCACACTTGTGCGTCGAGCGCCAGTTCCATCTTCCCGTGTACCGCGGCTCGAAGTGGCCCCTCCCCTTCGTGCGACTGGGGCTTTTCCTCTACGACCTGCTCTCGCACTTTCAGAATCGTCCGCACGGCCACGCCGACCTGGCACAGGTGCTCGAGAAGTTTCCGCAGTTGAAGAGCCACGGGCTCACCGGCGCTGGCACCTACTTCGACGGCATCGTCGATGACCACAAGCTGGCGCTCGAATGCATCTGGGATGCAGAAATCGAACCGAACGCGCGCTCCCTGAATTACCAAGAGGTGCTCAGTGTCTCACAAGGGCCCCTCTCGACCATTACCTACCGTGATCTTTTGACCGGCAAAATCAACGAGGTGACGGCGAAGTTCGTAATCTTCGCCACGGGTCCGTTCACCGACGAGCTGATGAAGGAATGGGGCATTCCCTGGGAACCAGCACTCCTCCCATCTAAGGGGATTCACCTGTGGCTT
>JBKHVY010000179.1:0-5179 GCA_046569805.1 Bacteriovoracia bacterium
GCGTCATCGGCGACTTCTTCGTGATGATACTGTTGGGGAAGACGAAGCGCTTGTAGATCTTCGCCAGTGAGTCGTTCTGCTCCACGAAGTATCGGAGCTTGTAGAACTTCTTCTCCTGCGCCTGCGCCAAGGACGAGATGAAGAGGCACAGGATAAAGATGAGGAGTTTCATAGTTCAACCATGGGTGAGATTGGGAAGATGAGTTCGCCGAGCGCAGAGTAGGCGCTCACGCGGCCCCACTTGTCCTCGACGCGCAGACGGTAGTAGTAGCGGCCACTGCGGTTACTGGTCCAGTCGACCATGGGCTTCGTCGACTTCCGCTTAAACACGAGGTTCTTCGTGGCGACGTCCGAGAAGACCTCGAGCTCGTAGCGGACGGCGTCCGGGTAGGGAAGCAGCTGGATCTGGTAGCTCGGAACCCCGTCCTCGTTTTCGACCTGGAGGACTTGCTGGGGAATGATGCTCGGAACCCGCGGGGGCGCCACCGATTCCATGGAGAGCATAAACGGCTCCGAGGGCCCGAGGAACTCGGGAGCGCCGTCGATCGGGAGGAGGCGCCAGAAGTAACGCCCAAGGCCCGGAACGATGACTTTCTCAGAGTCCTTCTTCGTTACGCGATTATGGATCATCTCGTTGAACTGATCATCTTTTGCGACCTGCAGGCGCAGCTCTTCGACCTCTGCGGTCTTTTTCCAGGAGAGAGTCGCTTCAGCTTTATCCGGCGCCATGGCCTGCTCCTTCGCGTACGACTTCGCCGGTTTCGCGATCGAGGACTTTACGATAACTTTAGCGACTTGTGAGGAGATTGGGGCTGTACCTTTTGCTTGTGCGCGCACGTAAAATATCCCGGTCTCGGCCATGGGAATTTCCACATCTGTGCTCTGGGAACGAATCGTCTGCAGAATCTCACGGAAGGATTCGCTGCGGCTCACTTCGAACACGAGGTCTGGGGACGCCGTCGGGTTCGTGATGTTGAATCGGGCGTTCGTTCCTTTCGGAACGGACTGGAGCATCTGGCCTGGTTGGAAGGCGAGCCCATCTTTGACAGTTAGCCGTACCGTACGCGGCTCGCTGGCGTAGCGGCGTTTCCCGTCGACGAGGGTAACCTGGACCGTGTAGTCGCCACTGATCTGGGGGGCGAAGGAGTAGCGGCCTTCCTTCACGAGATGGAGTTCGCTCCCACGGGGAGAAGTCACGAGGACTTCGTAGTCCTTTTCGGGAACCGCGGCCCAGCTCAGCTCAACACGCTCACCGAAGAAGATCGAGCGATCCTCGAAAGATCTAAGCGTCGGAGCACCAAGCGAGACCACACTAAAACTCGTCTTGCCGACGAGACTTCCGGTGCTATCCAGTAAGCGCGCGGTATATTGGCCTGCGGTGGGAACTCGAAGGTTCGCACTCATCGCCTCAGCGATTGGGAGCTCCGCTACAGTGACGCCGTCACTATTCGAGAGGACTAGTTTTCCTGAGGTCACCTGCGTAAACGGAAAATCGACGCTTCGGACAACCGTAGGATCAATCACAGATCCTTGGGTCGGTGTCCCAAGGCGATTGGCCAAGCCGTTCTCGAGAAGACCCCGCTCCCTCTGGGTTGAGGTCAGAAGCCCTTCGCGCGAAAGACGTACGTCCTCTCCTGATAAGACCTTAATCCCTCTATTACCGTCAGCGTCTCTTACGAGGATGTCGGATGCGGCTGAGCCCTGAGCGTCGTAGCGAACGGATCCTTTCACCAGATCAACCTGAAAGCGGTCACCGAGGACCTCGATCCGTACAAGAGAGTGGGGACCGATGAGTAACTGACCGCCCTGATCTGGGACAAGCCGCTCAACCGACTCGAGGTCTCTTCGCTTTATCATAATGGTGCTGATATCCTTTACTCGACGGATACGACTCCGCCTCCGCAGCCGTACCTCGTCCTCGAGAACACACGCCCGGACATGTTCTCAAACAAGGCTTACTTCACTCTACGGAGCAATCCGAATCCTACACTCAATGATCCCTGTCGCGTCGCCAGTGCGATTCCAATAACTGACGGTATATCTGGTGTTCTCGTCAACGAAGGTACGGAGCCTGACAAGCAGGACGCCCGCTGGGAAAGCTGTCGTGCTCGACGAGGATCGTTCGGACTCGAGAACCTTACGCCGGGTGGACATACAATTACTGTTTGGTTTAAGGACCTGGCAGGTAACGTTACACCCGTCTCCTCGGATCTTGTCGTGAACTTTATCGACGGGGCACTTCCTGCAGCGAACGCGGTCTGGCCTCTTGATAAATCTCAGAGTGTTTCGAAGTACGCCGTTGATGTGATCGATCGCAATGTTCATGACTTGCTGATGACGAACGTCGATACACCACTGAACCCGAGTGCGTCCTACCTCACGGCTGGTGCATCGGTTGTGAAAGAAGGCCTTAACCTGGCTTCGACGAGTTCCGACAATGGATCGTTCCTGTCGACTCCAGTCACGACGCTTCTTACACCGGTGAACTACATGTCCGTTGGGGGGTGGTTCTACCTCACCGCAGGCGACGCGGGCACGAAGGTCCTGATTGATACGCACCGGACGGTTTCAACAGGTCTCACTGGCCGACACGGGTATAAGCTCTTCGTCTCCGGTGGTAGCCTGAGGTTTTTAACCGAACTCAACATCGCAGGCCAGCGAACGGTTACTCATCCGATGGGCAGCATCACGACCGGCTGGAACCACGTGCTGGGTGTTTTCACAGGAACAAAACTTGCGCTGTTCGTGAATGGTGCCGAGGTCTCCTCGCAGACCGTGAGTGAGCGAGACTTTGTACAGTACGACGACGGTGGTGCCGGCTCGAACACCGAAGACGCGCGGACCGATTTCCGCGTGGGTGCCGAATCAGAAGTGAACACGAATCCGACCTCGTTCTTCGGTGCAGCTGTCGACGAACTTGGCCTCTGGGGCTTCGACCTTAGTGGGTCTCAGGTCCTCGCCGTCTACAATGCCCCGGCGACTCAGTCGCACTTCTATGATCCGCTACCTGCGCCAGCGAACGTGGAGAACGCGTTTATTTACCACTACGACAACTTCGGCTCGCGTGCACGGATGACGGTCCTGAGCTGCGAGAACATGCCTTACATCCTGGTTCAGGACCAGGGCGCGCCGGTCCCGGCGGGCGACGACGTTGACTGGCGCCAGTGTAACACGATCCCCGGCGCGATCCTCTCGAAGAAGCTCTCGCTTGCCGTTGGAGGCTTGCCATCCTATGTTGACGTCTATGCGAAGAACGCTGATGGCGTCGTTTCAACGGTTGCGGGTCGTAAAGAAATTCTCCCGGTTGCCTACGACTACGATCTCGTGCTTCCGATTACCTACTTCTCATTCAATGATAATCAGCGGACGACGCTCGACAACGACTTCATCATCCGCAACTCTGCTTCACTTTCGAACGCCCCAGCGCGCGTCGCAAACAACGACGGTCACGAGTATCTCTTCAATGGTCTCAACACTCCGGCCCAAGGAATCAACGTCGGCAATCGCCGCATCTACGATCTGCGAGAAGGAATTAGCCTTGCCGTATGGGTTGATATCACCAACGGAGATGGAAGTACTCGTAGGATCGTGAGCCGTGACAGCACTGTTGATGAAACGGCGCTGTACCTGGAAGGGGGAGCCCTCACGTTTCGAGTTAATATTCCGTCGCTCAATAACTTGATCCGAAGCACTGTTAGCGTTGATGCTTCTTACGCTACTGCGAACATCTCGACGGGCCGCCATTTCGTGGTCGGCACCTACGACGGCCTCTTCGTACGCCTGTACCTCGATTCCATGCTCGTCGCAGAGACGAACGTCCGCTACCGTAACTACGATGCTACATCCGTAAAAACACGGATCGACATGGATAGCATTCAGGGCTTCCGTCTCGGTGCAGCTAGTACTTTCGCAAGTATCAATGGTGCCGTCGACGAGTTCATGGTCTTCGACCGCGTCCTGACGGAAGGCGAACTCGTCTCCTGGTACAAGCGATACAAGCACGTGATCTCGACCCCTGATGCGACTCCACCTGCCGCAAGTAGACCCCTTGCTGTTGTTCCGTCAGCCGCCGGCGCAGACGTCAATGATAGGCCTGTGTATACGATCGGTGACTGTACTGATATCGCCGGTGTTTTCGTTTCACTCAGCTCCACGCCGCCCTCCGAGTTCGATGCTGGTTGGCAGTACTGTCAGACGCACGAAGGCTACATCACGGGTCCCGTCTTGAACCCCGGCGCGAACACCGTCTACTTCTTTTACAAAGACCAGTTCGGTAACGTGACCCTCGCTGGAGACACGGTTCCGGTGAACTACAACCCGCCTGCACGCCCGAACCCGGTCGCGTACTGGACGATGGACGACGACTCTGTGCTTGGTCAGCGAATCTACGAACCGGTCAACCAGCTCCACGCGAACCTCTACGGTATCTTGCCCGCCGACTTCGTCGCGGCCGGTGTCGCGACGGGCGTGCAGCTTAACGGTACACGCAAGTACATCGAAGTGAACCACAGTCCGATCATTAAGCCCACGCAAGAGCTCTCCGTAAGCTTCTGGATGAACGTACCTGTGGCAAACGAAGCTAGGTCGAACAAGACGGTTCTCGGGACTCGGGCAAGTGCGGAAGGCTACATGTTCCGCTGGACCTGTAATACAGTGGGGACAGGCTTCGACGCTGCCAATACGTCATGTACGTCTTCGCCTTCGAACAATTCTCCCACAAACGAATTCTTCGAGTTCGTGCTCCGTCTCGATGACGGTTCAGACCAGGTTTTGGATGTTCCGCAGTCTATGATTGGTACCGGGCCCATGCACATCGTGGGTACCTACGATGGTCGCTTCCTGAAGCTCTATCGCAACGGAGTCCTCCTGCGGACAAAGGATCTCAAGGTCGATCGGGAAATCTTCTACAATACGACGAGCAACACCTCACTCGTCATCGGTGCCCGCGTGGGTGCCTACGAGAAGCCGGCGGGCGAGTACTTCCCGGGTGTCGTTGACGAGGTCGCGATCTTCGACAAGGCACTCACGCAGGCGCACGTGACCGAGCTTAACGGCTACATCACGACTGATACTCGCATCTTCGACCCGGGCCGTGCGCTCCTGACGGTTGTTCCGAACCGCGCGCGCATCTACGAGCCAGGACTCAAGACCTACGGCAGCCGTCTGCGCCTCACGATGA
>JBKHVY010000180.1:0-5177 GCA_046569805.1 Bacteriovoracia bacterium
ACCTCAACCGCGCGAAGTCTCCGCTCCACAAGGAGCCGATCTACCTGACACAGACGCGCGACGACTACGAGATCGAGCTCGCCATGCAGTGGACGGACTCGTACTCGGAAGTCCTCACGTCCTACGCCAACAACATTAATACCCCAGAGGGTGGAACGCACGTTTCTGGCTTTAAGACGGCCCTGACACGCGCACTGAATAACTACGCCAAAGACAACAATATCTTGAAGAACATCAAGATCGCTTTGACCGGTGATGACATGCGCGAAGGTCTCACTGCGATCATTTCAGTGAAGCTCAAGAATCCTCAGTTCGAAGGTCAAACCAAGTCGAAGCTGGGTAACTCAGAAGTGGAAGGCATCGTTAACTCACTTGTCGGTGAGCGTGTGAAGATCTACCTCGAAGAAAATCCAAATGTTGGAAAGACCATCCTTAAAAAATCTATCGATGCAGCAGCGGCTCGCGAAGCGGCTCGCAAAGCTCGCGAACTTACCCGCAGGAAGACAGCACTCGACTTCTCTGGCTTGCCAGGGAAGATGGCTGACTGTCAGGAAAAAAACCCAGAGCTCTGCGAAATCTACATCGTCGAGGGTGACTCCGCAGGTGGATCTGCCAAACAGGGTCGTGATCGTCGCACCCAAGCGGTCCTCCCGCTAAAGGGTAAGATCCTTAACGTTGAGAAGGCGCGTTACGACAAAATGCTAGGGAACGATGAAATAAAGATGCTGGTCCAAGCGATTGGAACAAGCATCGGTAAGGACAGCTTTGATATTACGAAACTTCGTTACCACAAAATTGTCATCATGACCGATGCTGACGTCGACGGTGCTCACATTCGTACGTTGCTCCTGACTCTCTTCTACCGCCAGTTCCCGGAAATCGTTGAGCGAGGTCACCTGTACATCGCTCAGCCACCACTTTTTAAATACAAGAAGAACAAAAGTGAGCGGTACCTTAAGGATGAGAAAGAGCTTGAAAGCTACATCGTTTCTAGCTCACTCACTGAGTGCGAGATCGACGTTAATGGCGAGCGCATCGAGCTCGATGTGGCGAAGGCCTTTGTGAACAAGTTCAGAAGTTACAACATGACGCTTGATTCTTACGATCGTCACTACGATGCTGACTTCCTCCGCGCGATCATGGAAGGTGGCCGCATGTCACCGGACACACTACGAGATAAGTCGAAGCTTGAAGCCTATGTTGAGGACATGAAGAAGCGCCTTCATACGAAGGACCCTAACTCGCTTAAGCGCTACACGCTTTCCGTAACAGAAGATGCTAAGAACATTGCCTGGCAGATTTCGATTCAAGTAACTTCTGCACTCAAGACAAAGAACTTCCGCATTGGCCTCAACTTCATCGACTCCAGCGAGTACGAAGATCTTGTGAACCACTTCGAAGGTGTTCAGAAATACGTACATTCTAAGATCGACTTCAAGCGAGGTAATGAAAAATCATCGTTCGCGGGACTTTCAGAGTTTGCTCAGTTCGTGTCTGAAGAAGGGCGTCAAGGTGCTTACATCCAGCGCTATAAGGGTCTCGGTGAAATGAACCCAGAGCAGCTCTGGGAAACGACAATGGCCCCTGATAACAGGACGCTGTTACAGGTAAAGATCGAAGATACGATTGATGCGGATCAGGTTTTTTCTGTTCTGATGGGCGATAGCGTTGAGCCGCGCCGTGAATTCGTAGAGCAAAACGCACTTAATGTGCGCAACCTGGATATTTAATTATGACTAACGAAACAAACACACCGAACCACGGGAAGATTGCACCGCTCCTCATTCAAGATGAAATGAAGAGCTGTTACCTCGACTACGCGATGTCCGTTATCGTTGGTCGCGCCCTCCCAGACGTCCGTGACGGCTTCAAGCCGGTGCATCGCCGTATCTTGTACGCTATGCACATGCTTAACAACTACGCGGGAAGACCATACCTTAAGTCTGCTCGCGTGGTCGGTGACGTGATCGGTAAATACCACCCTCACGGCGACTCTGCCGTTTACGGCGCGATGGTGCGACTGGCGCAGGACTTTTCTATGCGCTACCCGATCATCGACGGACAGGGCAACTTCGGATCCATCGACGGTGATAACGCTGCGGCCATGCGATACACCGAAGTTCGAATGATGAAGATGGCGAACGATTTGATGGACGACATCGACAAGGAAACTGTCGACTGGCAAGAAAACTACGACGGTTCTCTTGAAGAGCCAACCGTCCTTCCAACGAAGATTCCGAACTTATTGGTAAACGGTTCGGCCGGTATTGCGGTTGGCATGGCGACGAACATTCCGCCTCATAATCTTTCGGAAATTGCGGATGGTCTCTCTGCGTTGATTGAGAATCCAAACATTTCTCTCCATGAGCTCATTAAAATCATCCCAGGCCCAGACTTCCCTACGGGGGGTGCGATCCACGGAACCACTGGTATCCATCAGGCTTACCTCACGGGTAAGGGTGTGATTCAGATCCGTGCCAAGGCAGAGATTGAGGTTGGTAAAAACGATCGTGAGAAGATTGTTCTCACAGAGATTCCCTACCAGGTTAACAAAGCAAAACTCATCGAGCGCATCGCCGAGCTCGTTCACGAGAAAGAGCTCGAAGGCATTTCTGATATCCGTGACGAATCTTCCCGTGAGGGTATTCGCGTTGTCATCGACGTCAAGCGCGGTGAAAACTCATCTGTGCTTCTCAATAGATTGTACAAGCAAACACAGATGCAGGTTTCTTTCGGAATTATTTTCCTTTCGATTTCAAATGGCCAGCCGAAGGTCATGAACCTCAAAGAGATGCTCCAGTGCTTCATCGAGCACCGGCGCGAGGTAATCATTCGCCGGACAACTTATGAACTAAAGAAAGCGAAAGAGCGTGCGCATATTTTAGAGGGCCTCAAAATTGCCGTTGAAAACATCGACGCAATCGTTGAGCTCATTAAAAAAGCAGATGGCCCGCAGCAGGCCAAAGATCAGCTCATGAGCCGCTTCACGCTTTCTGCGATCCAGGCGCAAGCGGTCTTGGACATGCGCCTCCAGCGCCTTACAGGCCTCGAGCGAGATAAGATCATCGCCGATTACCAAGCGGTGATGAAAGAAATTGCTCGCCTAGAAGAAATCCTTGGTAGCGAAGCCCTCATCGCTGGAATTATCCGCGGTGAATTTACAACCATGAAAGAACTCTACGGTGATGCCCGCAGAACTGAGATCGTCGCACAAGCCGACGAGTTCCAGATGGAAGATCTGATCGCCAACGAAGAAGTTATTGTGACCATCACTCATAAGGGCTACCTTAAGCGCATGGCCATCGACACCTATCGCTCGCAGAAGCGCGGCGGAAAGGGCGTTAAGGGCGCAGACCTCGAGGAAGACTTCTATACGACAATCTTCACTGCTGAGACGCACGACACACTGATGATTTTCACAGACAAGGGAACCGTCTTCACGCTGAAGGTTTACCAGATTCCTGAGGGCCAGCGCACGACCAAGGGTCGGAACGTTGTGAACCTTCTCAGTATTCCTGCCGGTGAAAAAGTGCAGCAAATCATCACTGTTCCGAAAGAGCGTGATGGTAAGTTCTTGATCATTTCAACCGAGCACGGAGTTGTGAAGCGCTCAGAGCTTAACGAATACAAGAACGTTAAAGCGAGCGGTATCAAGGCGATTAAGGTTGTTGATGGTGACGCGGTGAATGCAGTTCGCATCACTGACGGTAAAAAAGATGTTCTCCTTTGTTCTTCCGGCGGCAAGACGATTCGTTTCAACGAAGACGATGCGCGCGCCATGGGCCGTGTGTCTCAAGGCGTGAAAGGCATGACCCTTGAAGACGGCGAGAAGGTTATCGGGATGGAGATCCTCGAGCCTGGTACCGAAATACTCACCGTAACAGATCGCGGCTACGGCAAGCGCTCGGAAGAGTCTGAGTATCGGTCACAGTCTCGTGGCGGTAAGGGCATCCTTGCGATGAAGCTCACTGACAAGACCGGAAACATTGTTTCGATCAAGCCAGTCACTGAGCGTGACGATCTCATGATCATCACCGACAAAGGCCAAGTCATTCGGACTAAAATCTCAGGTATCTCGCTCTTGGGACGGAATACTCAAGGTGTGCGTCTCATCAACGTTAAGCCGGACGAGAAGGTGGTTGCAGTTGAAAAGATTGTTGATCCTGACGAAGATCCAGTTACTGAGGGTGGCGACGGCAGTCCAGAAGTTCAGTAGTAAAGTAATGGCCCCGCTTTTGGCGGGGCTCATTTTACTAGGCTGCGACTTCACCTCAGGCCTTAACCGCGAGATCCTGAATGCGCAGGACTACGTCGAGCGGCAAGAGTACGTTAAAGCTGCAGAAGCCTACGAAAGACTACTTAAGCAACGGCCAACGAAGCTTGTACAAACGAAGATCCACTACCAGTTGGCAGAGATTTATTACCTCTACCTTAATCAGCAAACTCGCGCCCTGAGTCACTATAGCTACATTGTTGATAACGACGAAGATCCTCGAAATCAAGTTCGTTCGCTTGAGAAAATTGCAGACATTAATTTCTCATTCTCGAGAAAGTACAAAGAAGCGATTCGCGCCTACCAACTTCTCCTCGACTTCAAACCACGTTTGCAAAATGCGGATTTCTACGACTTCAGAGTTGCTGAGTCGTTGTTCGAAGATGGCCAACTCGAGAAGGCCGATCTTCGTTTCGCACGCTTAGCTCTCGATACGAACCATGCCCATCACATCGAAAGCTTCTACTACCAGGGGATGGTCCGTTATTACCAACAGAGGTGGGAAGCAGCGGTGGAAAGATGGCTTGAGTACATCAAGCGTGAGAAGCGCAAGGATCTCATCATCAAAACAAAATTCTTAATCGCGAACGCATACGAATCCGGGGAAAAGCTTAAAGAGGCTTACAACATTTACTATTCCCTGCTCGACGACTACCCGAACCCGCAAATTATAAAAAACCGTCTCAAGGCCCTCTACGCCCGGCGGGTTGCGAGAAAGCGTTGAGCGAGTCATCAAAAACCAATCAGACGTGGTGGAAAGTTTTAGGTCTGGCGCTTGGACTCCCCTCGGTTATCATGGGTTCATTCTTTGGCCTCTATGCTCTGGTTGAAGCAAAGATAATTGGCTGGACCACTCTCTTGGTTCTCATGCTAGTGCTTATTGGAAACACACTCTTTCTTATGG
>JBKHVY010000181.1:0-5176 GCA_046569805.1 Bacteriovoracia bacterium
CCAAGTTCAAACACAGGGTCAGCGCCAAGCCGGCGAGACGGAGGACATTCATGAATAACTCCCAGAGATTAAAGACCAAGGAGATTTTATTACGCGCGAAGGGGTGGGACAAGAAACATTACTGGGGGAGTGTCCGAGCACATTGCTCCAGAAATCTTTGCCGCTTGTCGCAAATAATCATTCGCCGCCATCTTCCTGATATTATTTATCTTAAGTTGAACCACAGGAGAATCTGTGACGAACAAAAAATCTCGAGAACAAGATGCTCTTGAGAAGCTTGGAATCACCGGTGACGAAGCCGCGCGCGCAGAGTTTGCATCGCATCCGTCGCACTCGGAGATCCAAAAAAAATTTAATGAAGTATTCGCCCCCCCCGAGGATGCGACGCGGACACTGGTCGCAGCACTTCCTCAGGTGCCAGACGAGATAAGTATAAATTTTGACGTGTCAGTTTCAGACGGAGATTTGGCCATGGATGATAAAGACCTCGAGCTCGACGACATCGGAGACCTCTCCCTTACCGCAGACGACACTCCCGCGACGCTTCTCGACGACGGGGGCCTTGAGCTTTCGCTTGACCCCGGGGCCGAGGGGTTGGGTGTGGAGGCGAGCGCGCCACCAGCTGACGCACCGATCGATCTAGACGACCTAGATCTGTCCCTAGACGCTGACGAAACCCCAAGCGCTGGCGACAGCACGTCCACCAGCCTCAAGCTCGGTGATGATGTCGACCTCGGTGAGGATGTTCTCGCGAAACTCGCTGAGATCGAGCAGATCATGGTAGAGGATGCGACCAAGACCATGATGATGAGGCCCACGACGAGTGAGCTCGAGAGTGGCACTGATGCGGGCATCGAGCTCCAGGATATGGATCTCTCAGAACCCGCCGCAATGACCCCAGAGGAAACCGACGACTTGCCGCTCGACCTAGGTCTCGACACGGAGGATGGAGCGGACTCGTTAACTCTTGGTGCGGAGGCCCTCCTCGACGAAAGCGCTGACGCAGACTTGTCACTGGACGAGGGCCTCGATCTTTCTCTTAGCGATGACGATGACGTCGCCCTCGATGGCCTCGAGCTCTCGGCCGAGGACTCCGAACTCAGTCACCCAGGTCTCGTGGAGGGAGCGAACTTCGAAGCCAGTCCCGAGGAGTCTTTGTTCACTCGAAACGACATTACGATGGCGGGCCTCACCAGGTCCCATGTAAAGAAAGAACTTCCTGAAACTCCGAGCTTCAGCTCCGACGAGGATGACCTCTCCGGCGCAGGTGATGCGCTGAGCTTCGATGTCGGGGATAACGACTCTCTCACACAGGAGCTCGAGGAAGCACCGGTAGCGGTTATTGCGGAGAGTGTCGCTCCGACGCCGGCCCCGGCGAAGGTCGCTCCAGCAGCGCCGATCCAGGCGCGGCGTGAGGTCACGTCGAGTAGCGAAGAGCGTAGCCATTATCAGGAAGTGTCACAGAATTTTAACGCCGAGCTCGAACGTCTTCAGGCAACGCTGAATCATCTACGTGGAGATCGTGGAGAGCTCCTCAAGAAGATCGAGACCCTCGAAGAAGACAAGCTGGTGCACCAGCGTGTCGTCTTAAGCATGCGCGCCGAGCTCGATGAGAAGAAGATCGAAATCCAGCTCATGAAGAAGCGCTCAGCAGAAGAAAATCACGACCTCAAATACCAGCTCGAACTCGAGCAAGAGCGCCGGAAGATGGCGGAGGAGCGTGCGAAAGAGTACCAGTCGGAGATTCAGGCGCTTCAGCAGAAGGTGAAGCTCGAGGTGAAGAAGGTCTCGAGCCGCGAGCGTGACCTCGAGCAGAAGCTCGAGCTTCTCAAGAGTGATGCGGAGACGCAGATCAAACACCGCGACCTCAAGATCCTCGAACTCAAGCGTCGCATAGACGCTCTGGAATTTGAGATGGACACCTTGAACGCACTCGAGCAAAAATCCGTCGGTGACAAGACCGAGCTGGAAGGGAAGCTCGACAAAGCGATTAAGACGCTTCGCACGGCCATCGGTATCCTCGAGACCGATGATCCGAAGCTCGCGACGTTAGAAAAACTCAAGAAGAATCTGGACGTGTAGATGGCGCAGACGCAACTCGCAGCGCTTCGGCTCCTAGGCCTAGGCCTCGATCCGGTACTGATCGAAAAGGTAAAGGCGGCGCTCAAGCTTCACCGGCTGCGAGTTCGCGCAGCATTTGCGGCGTCGGCAGATACCGTGACCCAAGACCTGAGTCGCATCGACATTCTCCTGGTCCGCGTTCCGGCGCAGTTTGGGCAAGCGCTCAAGGTCGTGCAGGAACTTTTGTATCGGTTTCCAAACGCGGAGCTGATCGTGATTTCCCAGAAGAACGACCCGCACCTACTCGTGCACTTTTTCCGGGCCGGCGTCTACGACGTCCTGCTCTCTCCGTTCGATGACTACGAGCTCGCCCAGAGTCTGCGGCGCGTGAGCCTGAGACCCGGAAGCTTCGCAGACTCAGGCCAGTGGTCTCCGCTGCAAGCGGCAGCGCACTTCCTCACGCGACCGATTGCTGATCAGTGGGATGATCTTGCGGATAATCTTAATCGATATTTTGCCCTCTTCTCTTCAGTGAATTTGCATAAGCGCTTTCTGCTCCCGCATGGCGTCGCAGAGTTTTTGGTGAAAAAACATGATCTCAGACCTGCGCAGTCGACGAAGCTCCAGCGATTCCTTGCGGATCCGAAGGGGATATTTTTTGGCCTCGAACGAAACGCACAGCACGTGGCCTGGATCATCAAGCTCGCGCCGAACTTCATTTCCTATTGGTCGGCCGAGGTCACGGCCGCAGTGTCGCACGAAGAACTCTTCGGACGGCACTTCCTTGACCTTCTGCGAGGCCAGCGCGAGCACTACGAAGCGCACCTCGAGCGCGAGCGCATGCGCCGCCTTGCCCTGACGGACGAAATCACGGGGCTTTGGAACCAACGCAAACTCGGCCAGGACCTCGAGGAAAAGGTCACTCAGCAGGGTGCGTTCTCCCTGCTTTTCATCGACATCGATTTCTTCAAAAACGTGAACGATCAGTTCGGCCACGTTCATGGGTCCCAGCTGTTGATCGACATGGCGGAGATCCTTCGGCGAGAACTGCGCGGGAGTGATCTGATCTACCGCTATGGTGGAGACGAGTTCATCGTGTTGCTGCCGTCGGTGGATCTCGAAAACGCGAAGCTCACGGCCCTGCGTTTGTCCGCGACGATCAAGGCCCATAACTTCTCTGTGCAGGATCGTCCCTACAAGCTCAGTCTCTCCGTGGGGATTGCAACTTACCCGGTGGACGCTCAGTCGGCGCGCGCACTCATCGATTTCGCCGATAAGATGATGTACATGTCAAAAAAATCTGGCCGCGGGAAAGTCTTCCACGTTAACGAAGTTCTTTCCGAGTAAGCCCCCGCGGATGGTCCTCGCGCCATCCGAGCCGCGCAATCAATCCCAGAAGACTCAGAACCACGACTATCTTTATGCTTAGTGCCAGTTTGTATTCAATCAGGAAGTACCCCAAGCATAGGATGATCATGAGGAAGGGCCTGGGCCAGTCGGGCTTGTCGGTCGTTCGAGGTGCCTTCGGGAGTGGCTTCCACAGCGATGGTGCGAACATGATGAAGTTTGAGCTGAACGGATTCACGCGTTCTTTGAGACCCGAAACTCCGTATCGGACGGGCTCCGTTTCTGGTTCGTAGGTTCCGAAAAGGTAGTCCCAGAGACTTAGAATTCCTGCGAAGTTTTTGTCGATGTAGCGCGCGTTCTTACCGTGGTGAACGCGGTGGTGGGAAGGAGTGACGAGGATCCACTCTAGGACGGGGATGCGCTTTGGGAGCAGCTGCGTGTGGGTCCAAATCTGAAGGCTCGAGTGGACGACGAGTGCGAGGATGTAGTCCTCGAGACTAAACCCCAGGAGTGCGAGGGGAAGTGGAGTCCAGAACGCGGTGAGCTTATGCAGCCACGCTTGCCTGAGACCCACGGAGAAGTTGTAATCCTCTGACTGATGGTGCACTCCATGAATCGCCCACATCCAGCGCACCTTGTGTGACATAAAGTGGGACACATAGAACACGAAATCTATGATCACGAAAAGGAGCAGCCACTTGCTCCAGCCATGGTGCTCGAGGGGAACTGCACCACGACTTGCGAGCGCGTAAAGAAAAATCACGGGGATTTTCGTCAGGCTTTCGACGAAAACATGCCCGATACCACACAAGATGTTTCCGAACGTTCCTTTCCAGGTATAGAAGTTCTTTCCCGCGCGCGTAGACACGATATACTCAAAGAGCATCAGCAGAAGATAAATGGGAACGGCCAGCGCCAGTGGATTCATGAGTCGCCGTCATACCACAAACGTGTCTCCCTCTTTGGGACCCTGTAAAAAGGTAATGCTCTGTGATCACGGCCTCTAGGATTCCTCTCCTCTACGCTCTCCGCTGGGCCTGGTGGTACGCGCGCGCCCATGCCTTTGAGCTGCCGGAGTTGCCCGCACCTCTCGTGTCGCGATCGCAGAGCGGTGACGTTGAAGTGGGCTTCCTCGGAGACCTCATGGGGCTCGGTGATAAAAAACTTTCGCTAGATCCTTCAGTGGGGGAGTTCTTCGGGACTTGCCAGTACGTGTGCTTCAATCTCGAGGGCCTAACGGAATCATCGAACTATCCCATTCTATGGCGACAGACTACTCGGCACTTCAGCGCCCTCGAGGAGCTGCGCCGTGTGATTGCGGGGCCCACGCTTATCGCTGGACTTGCGAACAATCACATCGACGACGTGAGCACGCTGGATCTGGCAAAGAATATCACTCGGCTAAACCAGCTGGGCATCATGTCGATTGGAACCCGACTCGCGCCTTCTATCGAGCTTGCGCCAGGACTTCGGCTTCATGCTGCAACGTCTTGGCTGGGGAAGGAAAAGACTGCAGCTCATCCATCAGACCTGCTCAATTTTGGTCAAGATCAGCATCTTCTTTTTCTTCATCATGGCCATGAGTTTCATCAGACCCCGCGGGCCGAAACAAGGGCGCTGATCTCGGGTCTTCCTGCGAGCGTGGTAGGTGTGGTCGGTCACCATACTCATTTCCCCCAGGAGATCCAGATCGCCGAGCGCTTCGTGGCCTGGTCTCTGGGGAACCTGGCGGTAAAGTACGGTTCAAAACCTGTTAACTGGGGCCTGG
>JBKHVY010000182.1:0-5155 GCA_046569805.1 Bacteriovoracia bacterium
TGTCTGCAGTGGGGAAGTCGATCTTGAAGAACTTCGCGCCGACGGCGTCCCAGAAGGGCGAGTGCCCGGAGTCGTTCACCATCCCGCGCATCTCGGCGATGACCTCCTGCTCGAAGTGCTTACGATTCTCGGCCATAAAGAGGAAGCGCGAGAGCGACAGGAAGCGGCCATTCTGCGCGTTGCGGAAGTTTGGATGTAGATAGAGTGAACAGATCTCCGCTGGCCCGTTGTGAATGAAATGGAAGTGGAGGGACTGGATGTCGGTCTTCACGCCGACTTGCTTACTCTCGTGGTGATGCGTCTCAAGTCGATAGAAGTAGTAGGGCTCGAAGCCGCCGATCTTCGAGATGATACCGCAAACACCGACGATCTTCCCAGTGAAGAGCTCCTCCATCACGAACAAGTAGTCCTCGCCCTTGGGCCGATCGTCCCGGTGCGCGAAGCTGCGCTCGGCGTGGACGATGCGCTTCTTGAGGATCTCCGGATCCCGCGGCAGCGTCGTGAGCCCGTGACCTGAGTCCTTGAGGAGCTCCATCAGGCCATCCAGGTCTTTTTGTTCGATCGGGCGAATGATAAACAAGGGCTACTCCATTTCGACCAGTGTCTTCTCAATCAGTGCACAAACGTTGTCGATGTCTTCCATCTTCACTGCGAGGACCGGCATGAGGAAGCGCACGCGGGCCGGGCTCGCGCCCGCCATGAACGAGAGGGCGCCGTTGTCGAAGAGCTTGTAGGTGAAGTTCTTGGTCTTCGTTTCATCACCGTCGAAGACCGTCATCGCAACCATGGCACCGATGCCGAAGGGGCCCTTGATCTTCGTGGGGTACTTCGCCGCGAGCTTCTCGAGGTGGCCCTTAAAGCGCTGGTGCAGCTTCTCGATCTTCCCGTCAGCACCGAGGTAACCGCCGTTGACGATCTCATTCACGATCCAGAGTGAGCTCGAGATCTGCGTCGCTGACCCTGTGAAGGTCTGCGAGATGAGGCCTGGTTTCGGTTTGTGGTCGTCAGTGAAGAAGGTGGCGCAGACTTGAGAGTTCTTGCCGATGGCGACGATGTCGACGTGCTTGTCGAGCTTAAAGTGCTGGAACGCGAAGAGCTCGTGCGTGCGCGCGAAGCTCTGAACTTCGTCGGCGAAGACCGAAATGTTATGCTCCTTACAGACCTTGATCAGCGCTTCGAAGTAGTCCGTGTTCCCGACCCACGAGCCGTTCTCCCCCTGGATGAGTTCCATGATGAAGCCCGCGTGTTGGCCCGGGAAGCGCGAGATGGCTTTCTTCATGGCGTTCACCGCGAGCTTGATCGAGCCCTCGTGGTCAGATTCGCAGTAGAACGGAATGTAGTCGACGTCGATGGTCTTCGGAAGTCCCGCGCGGTAGGCGGCCTTGTCCGTGACCCACGCCATGCCGAGGGTGCGGCCGGCGAAGCACTTCTCGAACGCGAAGAGCCGCGAGGCGGGCGCGCGCTTCTGAAAGATGAGCTTGATGCCGTTCTCGTTGGCCATGGCACCGGAGGTTGAGAGGAAGACGTTCTTCGTTGTCGCGCCGTACTTACACGCCTGCTGCGAGAGGAGGTCCACGAGGCGGGCCGAGTCTGTGTTCTGCTGGAGGTGACCGTTCATTACGGTGTTACTGATGGCGCCGTCGACGAGGGCGCTCACCATGTTCGCGTTCGAGTGACCCATGTAGTGCACGCCGATGCCCGTGATGAAGTCGTACTTGACCGAGCCGTCTGCGAGCTCCACCAGTGCTCCGTTGCCGAGGCCCGAGCCGAGGTACTGATAGAAGAGTGCTCCACCGCGCTGGTCACCGAATTTTTTGAGGAGATTCTGATACTCGTCTTTAAGCGCTGGATCCGCGGCCTTCACACCAGTGATGTTCTTCTGGTGATCCTGCATGGCTTCGCGGATAAGTTTCTTCGCTTCTTCGATTCGCTTGTCGTGGTAGAAACCATGGGCAACGGTTTTCATATAAACTCCTGGAGATCTATTTAAGTAAACGTCTTTTCGAGACTTTAAACCCGAGACTTAAGCCAGTCCACCGATGGGGCAAAAAAATTCATCGGCTAGAAGTGGATGCTCGGCAACAAGCTGTTTTGCTGATGCACGAAGGCAAGGATCGCGGCTTCTTGATTGATTAACTCAGGAACGCGTAGAATTCCCATCACCCCTATCAATCCTGAGTAGCGAGAACTTTCACCGCGAAGTTCGAGGGTATGTTGGGCCGGGGCCTTTCCCCGTTGCGGATGAACCTCCCAGCGTGTGATGTCACCCCAAGGAATCGAGATGTGGTCCCGCTTCTCCTGCACTGCCCGGTAGAGCGCTCCGTCTGTTAAGAGTTCGATTGGGACGGTCACAGATAGCGTGTCCAGCTTGAACTGGCGCAGAGGGTTTTTTGAGACGAGTTGCTGCGCCTTACGGTGATCACTGCGCTTGATCCATAAAACTAGGCCCACGAGTGCAAGGAAGAAGAAATCTACCATCAGCTGCCGCTCTAGCGAGACGAACTCACTGATACCGTTGAGCCAGAAAATGCCATGGATGGCGCTGAGCAGACCCAAGATCGCGACCCAGAAGCCTCGATAGTTAAACGTAAAGCGCTTGGGATCAGAGGGGAGAATCACCGTAAGTTCGCTCTGCTTCAGAGCTTCTGCGGTGTAGGGCCTGGGTCTGAATTGCCGGTACCCGATGTATATGATAGCGCCGAAAATAGCGATCGTAGTACCACCATAAAGCAGACCCTGCCACCACGGCCGCCGGATGGTTTCGATGGCGAGAATCAGCACTGAAAAAATCACCGTAATCCCTACGACCCAGAGGTAAATAGGGAAGTATTTTTTATAAAGTTCGGACTTCTTCATAGAAGTATTCTCGCTGAAATCCGGTGGTTAAGGAGAAAAATATCAGGCCACTACAAGTTCTAGACACGCTGCCGCATTTGATTGTCGTCCGCTCCCGAACATGTTAGCTTTGGGCACTTTCAACTTAATGGAATTACGGGGAGATCGTCATGCAAGTGAAGAAGATGCACGACCTAAAAAAGACCGACAAAAAAACCCTCACGCACTGGTATCACCTTATGGTCTTGGGTCGCATGCTCGACGAGCGCGCACCAAACTATTTGAAGCAAGCACTCGGTTGGTCGTACCACGCCCCATACGCTGGTCACGATGCCATTCAGCTCGCCATCGGCCAGGTCTTCAATCGTAAAACGGATCACCTCTTTCCTTACTACCGTGACATGCTCACGGCCCTTTCCGCGGGACTCACTGCCGAAGAGATCATCTTGAACGGTCTCTCTAAAGCGACGGACCTCGCCTCGGGTGGCCGCCACATGTCCAACCACTTCGCGAAGCCTGAGTGGAACATCCACAACGTCTCGAGCTGCACTGGAAACCACACACTCCATGCCGTGGGCGTGGGCCGCGCCATGAAGACCTACAAGCACAAGGGCGTCGCACTTTCGTCTCAGGGTGAGTCGTCGGTGTCTGAGGGGTACGTCTACGAAGCGATTAACGGCGCCTCTCGGGAGAAGCTGCCGGTGGTTTTTGTGTTCCAAGACAACGGCTACGGAATCTCTGTTCCGAAATCAGATCAGACCGCCAACGAGATCTGCGCTGAAAACTTCCGCGGCTTCAAGAACCTTCAGATCATCATTTGTGACGGTAAAGACGTCTTCGATTCAATGAACGCGATGATCACTGCTCGCGAGCATGCCCTTAACAAGAACGAGCCCGTGATCGTCCACGCGATGTGCGTGCGCATCGGCAACCACTCGAACTCCGACAAGCACGAGTGGTACCGTGACGAGAAAGAAATCGCCGCCGCGAAGGCGCAGGATCCTTTGCCGAAGTTCCGTGCGGATCTTCTCAAAGCGAAGGTGTTGACTGAGAAAGAACTCCTGAAGATCGAAGCCGATTGCAAAGAGGAGCTGCTCGCTGCGCACACCAAGGCGATGAAAGCTCCCGCACCGACCCCAGAGAGCATCTGGGACTTCGTTGTCCCTCCGGCCCATGAACCGAAGAAGTACGTTGACGGCACCCACGACTTCCAGGGAGAGCCGATGAAGTTCATCGACGCCCTGAACGGCACTCTTAAGGCCGAGTTCCGCCACAACCCCGACACTTACATCTGGGGGCAGGACGTCGCTAATAAAGAGAAGGGTGGTATCTTCAACGTCACAAAAGGCATGCAGCAAGAGTTTGGGAAGCACCGTGTGTTCAACGGCCCCATCGCTGAGGACTTCATCCTTGGTACCGCCAACGGCATGGTCCGCTTTGACAAGAAGATCCGGGTCGTGGTCGAAGGTGCGGAGTTCGCCGACTACTTCTGGCCTGCGATGGAGCAGATGGTAGAAACCTCACACGATTACTGGCGCTCGAACGGTGCCTTCTCGCCGAACATGGTGATTCGCCTCGCGTCCGGTGGCTACATCGGTGGTGGTCTCTACCACTCACAGAATATTGAAGGCACTCTCACCACGCTCCCAGGAATCCGCGTCGTCGTTCCGGCCTTCGCCGACGACGCTGCGGGCCTTCTCCGGACCGCCATGCGCTCGGAAGGGTGCACCGTGTACCTCGAGCCTAAGACGCTCTATAACTCGAAGTCAGCGATGACTCCAGTGCCCGAGGACTTCGAAGTTCCTTTCGGAAAAGCGCGCCTGCGCCGCGAAGGGAAGCACCTCTCGATCATCACCTACGGCAACACCGTGCACTTTTCCCTCGAAGCCGCCGAGGAACTCGCGAAGGAAGGCATCGAGGTTGAAGTCCTCGACCTGCGCTCACTGAATCCTCTTGATTATGATGCGATCAAAGCGACTGTCGCCAAAACGCACCGTGCTCTTATCGTCCACGAAGATAAGGTCTTCGGCGGCTTCGGTGGTGAACTTGTCGGAGTCATCAACGAGCACTGCTTTGAAGAACTCGACGCACCTGTGCGTCGAGTCGGTTCGACTTTCACTCCGGTCGGCTTCAATCGCATTCTGGAGCGCGCCACACTGCCGGATACGCAGAAGGTGCTCCAGGCGGCGCGCGAACTGGCGAAGTACTAGTCACGCACTTAAAAGCCCCGGAAACGGGGCTTTTTTTTTAGATCTTCTCCTAACTGGTCCCTATAAATGGTGTTGAGATGCTGAATTCGCCCGTCTCATTCTGGCGCACG
>JBKHVY010000183.1:0-5149 GCA_046569805.1 Bacteriovoracia bacterium
CCAAAGATAAAAAAGAGAATGACCGCAAAGAAGCGCTGAAACCCTTTCTCACGATGGAGATAGCTGTGAGAGAACTTTACCACCAACAGTCCCAGCATAAAGGTAACACTCAGAAGCCCTAGGCTCGCTCCATCGATCCAAACGAGGATCGGAAAGAGGTGGCCCGAAACCGAAATCTTCGCCACCAGCACTTCCTGCGGCGTTCCGCTTTGCTGCCAGAACTGGGCGATCAAAAGCACCACCGCCAGCGCGGGAATCAGAAGGGCCACGAGGCTAATCCGCCGAACGCTGGTCTCCGCAAATCTCCCGGGCCACGCCAGGACCAGTGATCCAATGAGGGGCGCTAGGAAAAGATAAAACGGCACTAGTTCCACGGTTCCTCCAGGGTGTGCATGGCCCCGTCGCGGAAGACGTAGTACCGATGGGCCTTGCGATCATAGCAGAGGTAGTGGATCCACTGGTTTTTTACGATCTGACGAACCAAAGAATTGTGCTGAATCGCCGCGACTGCCAGCTCCGGAGACTGCTCGACCAAAACCACTAGCCGCAGCGGAACATGCTGATCGATCATCTGAAACGGAAGACCCACCAGGAGATCGCTCTCCGTTCCGTGGGAGACTCCGATGTGTCCCACGATGTTTTGCGGAAGCTTAGAACCCGCGCCGAAGCGCAAGTTATCCATGCGCGAAAAAAAGTAGTCGAGGTTAATCCCCGAGCACACCGGGATCACCGCACCGAGAAGCACGGCGAGCTTCGATGCATCCGGATCCGTCGCCGCATCATAGGACTGCAGGAAGGCAGGACAGTTCGGTTTAAGACCAGCGCTGGAGGAGCGCTTGCCAACGACCGCGAACGCCACGTTGGTGTGGCCCAGTTCCGGTCGCGTCTCAAACAGTGAGTTGGCCCGACGAATCGTTTCCCTTAGGCCCTCCTCCGGAGTGTTACTCACGAACTCCCCGACTCGCCGCTGAGCATTTTTAACAAGCGCTTTCGCAAGAGAGTCTTTGAACGCTTGGTAGAGTTCTCGGTGAGTTTGCGGGATCGAGGACTCATTATAAATCGTCACAACATCTTGAGTCGTGTCGTGCAGGCCCGCCAGAGCAAAGGTTTCGGCGGGTACGGTCACTTGAAACTTTTCTTCCATCTGTGCACGCACGTCGGGCCGATTAAACATTTCGACAAAGGCGCGGGCATTCACTCCCCCGGAGCGACCGGAACAGGCCCCGCAGCCATAGGTCGCGAAGTAGGGATTATTGGTGGTTGTCGATCCATGTCCCATGACGACGAACAGCGGAGCAAACGTCGTCACACCAATCAGCTGAAGCTGCTGCGCCACCAATTGCGCCATCTCCGAAACCAAGAGTCCCTCAGGAAGATCGGTCCCAACACTTGCGTGGTCACGCAGTAAATGCAGTTCGCTCTCCGGGGCCGGCTCACGAATACTCGAAAGGTCCGCTCCCTTGAGCGGCGTAAAGATATTGCGTGAAAGATGAAGTGTCCCCAGAAACGAGCGCACGTAGGACAGTCCCCAGTCGCGCAAGAAGCTCCCTGAGGGCTGTAGATCGTCGAACTCTAGGGACTGCTCTGAGACCGACGCTGTGTGACTGGCGAGTCGTTGCTCGCGCAAGAGGAAGCGTGGCTTAACCGGTGCCGGACAGTGCTTCTTGGGAAAGGCATCTTCCGGATGCTGATAGAGGCAGTCCACCCCGAAGTGGCCTGCCGTCCCCCAGGTTTCAATCCGGGGATCCACGGTCTCGAGAAAGTCGCGCAGAGGGCCCTCGCGATCGTCCATACAGAAGAGCGCCTGAACTCGAGGGAGCGTCCCCGGAGCAGTGCTCTTCACTTTAAACTGTTGCAAGAACTCGGCGTAGGTCGCTTCCTCAAGCGTCTCTTGGCAGGCCCGCAAGGCAAGAAACTTCAGATCGTCCAACTGCTGAGACGTCGGGGCCGAGAAATTAAAATCAGGGGCAACCGCACGGGGGTCTTCGGTCTCAATCCATGCCCGCTCGAGAATGAACTTCACCGCTAGAAAATCTACCAGCTGGATTCGCCGCTTGAACGGAAGGAGGCTTGAGTTCTGCTCAAGGGTCGCTACCAGCCCGGCCCAGCCACGCAACGTCGTGAGAGACTCCCGAGCGTAGGTCAGCCGCAGATCATTCTGCGGACAAAGGAAGGACAGGTGTGCCGCGATCGCTTCTTCCGGCGTCGCAGGAAAGTAATGCGCCAGGGCCCTGCGACGGAAGGGCGCCGGCGTAACGAGTGATCCCTCGAGAATTGATTTCACGCAATCGTAGAAGCGCTGGGTACTGGCACCGGGCATGGTCACGTGGCCCAGGCCCTGATCCAGAAACATCGAAAGCCATTTAATCAGGAGCCCGTCAGCTACTTCGATGAACGGACTCTTCAGCTGCTTCTGCCACTCCAGATGCAAAGGCCCAAGCCGAGAATCGTGGTGAACGAAAGTGAACTCTCCCTGCCGAATCCACTCGAGCGCCGCTTCCGCTTCAGGGCCCAGAAGATCTTTGAGCTTTGAGCGCAGCTTCTCCTCAGGAATTTTCCCTTGGTGCAGCTCACGACGATAGAAGCTTAAGGGCCTAAAGGGATTCGCCTCCAGCTTCTCGGAGACCGCTCGCAGCGCCTCCCAGAACGGTCGATCCTGATACGGCATCAACAGGTTCAGGTGAATGAACTCTTTGATTGGCCGGATGATCGGAAGGTCTCTACCTAATTCTCTCAGGACCTCTTCTGTGAGTTCCATAGTTTTATCCTAGGAAATATCTACGTAACGATTATTCTTCTTCGCCTCTCGCATGAACTCATTCACGAACTCCCGCACGTCAACGTGCACCCGGACCTGCGCCATGCCGACGATGGTAATCGGTCGCTCCGGCGGCAGCTGTGAGAAGGCACGCGCGAGCGCAGGCCGATGGAAGAACGAGGCGTTGTTGAAGAAGGTCACTCGCACCTGATCGCCGTCATCGATGACCTCGAAGCACGAAAGTGCGGGGCGACGAAGGTCAAGCAAGAGCGCCAGAACGAAGCCGACGGTGATGCCGACCAACAGATCGGTAGCAAGGATGACACCAATCGTTGTGAGGAATATCAAAAACTGATCTGGTCCACGGCCCCACATGTCTTTATAAAGTGCAGGCTTCGTGAGCTTCACGCCCACCAGCAGGAGCACGCACGCCAGAGTCGCCATCGGGATGAGATTCAAAAAACCTGGCACCAGGGTGACACACAAGAGGAGCCACATGCCATGTAAGACAGCAGAGTACTTGGTCCGTGCTCCGGCAGCGACGTTCGCGGTGGAGCGCACGATCACCGCCGTCACGGGAAGTCCACCGACGAGTCCGGCAAGGGCATTACCGACACCTTGGGCCAGAAGCTCGCGGTTCTTGTTGGTCCGTCGCCCATAGGAATCGATCTTATCGGCGGCGTCGATACACAAGAGCGTTTCTAGCGACGCGATGATGGCGATAGTGATGGCGAGCTTCAAGACGGGCCAGTCCAAGCTTGAGAATGAAGGAAGGGCCCAGTTCTCAAAGAGTGAGGTCGGAAGATGCACCAACAGATCATTGGCGGCGAGATTAAAAACTGCGTTCAGTGCCACCGACGAAACGACGGCCACGAGGGCCCCCGGAACAAACTGCAAGAGCTTCCAGCGCGGAGCGACCCAGGCATCCCATCCGAGCATCAGTCCCAGGGACAACACAGAAATCGCAACGATCCCCCCATTGATTTCGTCGAATGAATGAGGGGCACTGCTGAGGCCTACGATGTACGGGAGTTCTTTGAAGATCAAAATAAGACCGATGGCGGCGAGCATGCCTTTGATCACGGCCGTAGGAAAGTAGTCACCGATGACGCCCCCACGAAGAGCAAAAAAGAGAATCTGAATGAGACCTGCGATAAACACCGCGAGACCAAAACGCTGGAAACTTCCAAGATCAGTGATGCCGGTCGCGACGATCACGGTGAGTCCCGCCGCAGGCCCCGAGACACTAATGTGCGATGGCCCTAACAGGCCCACCACGACCCCCCCGATAACACCGGAGATGATCCCCGCAGAGACCGGGGCCCCGGACGCCAGCGCGATGCCGAGGCATAAAGGCAGGGCGACTAAAAAAACCACGAACGACGACTTCAAGTCGTACTTCCACGCAAAACGAGTCATAAGTATTTCTCCCACAGAGTGAACGATCTCGCTACCAACTAGGTCTCGAAAACCTGCTCTGGCGGTGGAAGGTCGGAGAAAAACGGAAGCTCGCTCCACAAGCGGCGCGAGGCACTAGACATCGAGGAAAAATGGGGTAAGTGAGGATGGGCAACCAAGGAAGCCGAGGTCGAAACTGAAGCAAAGGCCAAGCTCTCTACCTCAACCACAGTCTCAGAGTTGTTGTGCTGGGATGAGGGGAGCTGCTCAAGCTCTAAGGATTCCGTCTGGAGGGAGTCAACAGAGGGCAGGCCTGTCTCTGGCGACAAGCAAAAAAGCAAAATAAAGAGAAACCAAACAAAATTCTTGAACAACATGGTTCAACCTTGTTGGATCTATTTTGCATCCGGGTCTCATCCGACACAGCAAAAAAGTTGTTATTTATTTTTACTCTCGATGGATCAAATTTAATCTCTATACCCGACACAACCAGTGCTCACTCAGACCTCATTGCGCCAGGTCATAACCTCTTGAATCTGCAATTGTGGGCGAAAAATGAAAATTAACCAGAACATTTTTTGCAAGTCCCTTTTATACTAGTTTTAACCTTTAACACCCTCCTTCACCAGAAGAGACGCCACCCATGAACGAGACATTCCTTAAATTTTCGGCACCCTTCATTAAGACCACGAAGACTACCTTTAAGACCATGCTCGCCACGGAACTGACACTCCACTCGCCGAAAATTAAGACCTCACCCGTTTCTCGCGGAGACATCACGGCGATGATCGGGATCAACGGAATCCACGAGCAAATCGGAACTTCGACGGAGTTCAAGGGCGTCCTCGCGCTCTCTTTCCCTGAGAAGGTTTACGTGGCGCTGGCCGCCCGAATGCTGGGCGAAGAGTACGCTGAGTACAATGACGAGATCGCTGACGTCGGCGCCGAGTGTGCCAACATCATCCTCGGAACGGCGAAGCCAGATCTCGCCAA
>JBKHVY010000184.1:0-5125 GCA_046569805.1 Bacteriovoracia bacterium
CTCTGTGCGTGGGCGGTGGTCAAAGTACGCTTCATGAAAAAATCCGGCGGCGGCGTGAACCCCGGGGAGTTCGCCGCCAGTGTCGGTGAGAGTGCCACCTCGCCTGAGCTTCCCGCGTGGGTGCGGCAGTGGACGGATGCTGAAGACGCGGGCTGGGCGGAGAGCGTCGAAGCCAAGTAGAAGAGTCAGACATCTCAGCGTGGACGAGGCCCCTGCGAGCCGCTTAAGATGTTCGCTGAGGTAAATCTTATGCGGCGAATTTTTTTGGCGACAGGTCTCCTTTGGTTCTCTCTTTCTGCGGCTTATGCTCAGCGCTGTGAGGTGTGGGAGGATCCGCAACGAATCACCCACGCAAGGGCCAATGATGAGAAGGGCTTTTCATACTGCTTCGGTTATCTTCACGGAAGAGATCGTGCCTGGATGATGGACCACTTTCGCCGCGTGGCCTACGGCACGAACGCCGAAGTCCACGGCTTCGCGCACCTGAAGAGTGACATGATGATGCGGCTCCTTAATATTCCGTTCTGGGCGGAGAAGCTTTTTCATGCGCTAGGAGAGACGGAGCGAAATCTTCTGATCACTTATACTGCCGGCGTGAACCACGGATTCCGTCTGGCCATGCAGCAGCCCTCGAGTGAGTTTAATCAGGGCCACCCGAAACCTGCAGACTGGAAGCCGCAACACACGCTGGCGCTGCTTCTTCTGCAGTCCTTCGATCAAACGCGAAAGACCTTCTTCACCGAATGGGAAGAGGCCCGTGCGGTAGAGAAGTGGGGCGAAAAGGCGGCGTCGCTGTTTGATCCTGATGGCGTTCCATGGGACGCCACTGTGCTGAAGAAAAACGAGTACACCGCCAAGACGCTAACGGGCGGCACCCGTGCAAAACCAGCATCGACACCGATCGGTGCGCTGTGGGCGCCCTTCCCGGATGTCTTCGGCGTCGAGGCTGGATCTAACAACTGGGTCATATCACCCAAGCTCTCACGCTCGGGGAAAGCGATCCTCGCCAACGATCCGCACCTTGATCTCAAGACGCCGATGTTCTGGTACTGGGTGCACATCGAAGGCCCCACGACGGACGTCATCGGTGCCTCACTTCCGGGAGTGCCCTTGATCGTGAGTGGAACCAACCGCCGTGTGTCCTGGGGACTCACCAACGCCTACATCAACGCCGCCGACGCGGTTCATATCGATGAAAAAGAAGAGAGTGAGCTCGAGACCTTTTTCCCAGTCGTGTGGGTCAAGTGGGGAGTCCTGAAGATTCCCATCTTCTTCAAGGGCTTCGAGCGCACCAAAGACGGCTACCCAGTGCTGCCGCTCGAGACGACAGATAAAAGACCGATGGTTCTGAAGTGGTCGGGCTTTCACCTTACCGGTGCCGATATCGCACCGATGCACCAGATGATGAAGGCGAAGAGTAGCGACGAGATGGAGCGCATCCTTTCGAAAGTGGGTGTGCCCGCCTGGAACTTCGTCTTCGCCGATGTGCAAGGAAAGATTGGCCATCGCGTGGTGGGGAAGGTCTTCCGCACTCCAGAGAAGCATCCTCACGGAACTCGCGGAGGCACGCTCGAAGAAGTGCGCCGGCCTCAGTTCCTCGCGCCCTCTGAGATGCCGCACGTGTTCGATCCGGCGCGCGGCTGGATCGCGACGGCCAATAATCGCCACTGGCCTTCGGACAGTGCTCTCTACGGCGGCCGCTCCTACTCGCAGGGCTTCCGTGCCACGCGCATCGAAGAGAAACTCTCTCAGGGAAAGCATGACCTTCAGAGCTTCCGTGACCTTCAGTGTGACGCTCAAGCGGCCGACGCTCCCTACCTTGCGCCCCTGCTCGTCGCGGGGCTGGAAAAGATGAAACTCAATACTGATCAGGCAGCGTGGGTAACGGAGCTTAAGAGCTGGGATTTCGAGGCTTCGCTCGACTGTCGTGTCTGTCCCATCTATCGACGCACACTGGATCTCGTGATGGAAAAACTTCAGGTGCATGAGATCGGTTTCTGGCGACTCGGTCAGGAGAGTCACCCCGAATGGCTCAAGGCCGTGCACGAGGGATTCACACTCGCCTGGAAGGATCTGAAGGGGAAAGTGTGGCGCGACGTCCATTTGAATTCGTTTCCGCACATTTCAAATCGCAAAGACTGGAGCTATTCGCCCGAGATCCCCACGCGGGGAGATAAGCAATCCGTGGACCCAGGATCGGTGCGCTGGAACGATGAGCGCAAGATCTTCGAGCACTTTTCTGGTGCCAGTGAGCGCATGATCGTGGTGATGGATGCTATCCCAGAGGTCTGGCTCTCTTTGCCCGGGCTTAACACCCGCTACGATCAGGCGAGCGGTCGCAACCCGTGGCAGAAATGGGCAGACTGTCAGCAAGAGCTGGTGGAGTGGCCTGTGAATTGGTCAGGGAAGGTTCTTGAGAAAGTCGAGATGGAGCTTTAGAAAGCTGGCCCGAGAAATAGAACACTTCTCGGGCCTGAGAGATTAGGCTTTTTTCTTCGCGGCTTTTCCGGCCTTGATCTTGGACTGGATCTTAGACTTTTTCTTTGCCTGCGCTTTGCGGCGGTCCATCTTCAGTGTGCTTTTCTTACGGCCTTGGCCCATGTGTCCTCCATGTGACATTAATTATTTAGAATTTGTAGAATAGTTATATTTAAAGATCAAGTTTCATCGATTGCAAGGACTGTTTTTTGGGGCGAGAATGTGTCCCAATCATCAATTAAAAGGAGTTTTCATGAAAAACCTTGTTTTGGCCCTGGTCTTAGGACTTTCGGCCAACGCTTTCGCACAAACTGCCGGCAAACGCTCAATCACACTTGTGAACTACGAAACTGACGGTGTGAAGCAATGGCTCCCTGGCACCTTGATTGCCAAAAAAGGTGAAACGGTCGAATTGACACTCATCAATAATGTGCCAAGCGGCATCCACGGTTTCTTCATTCCTGACTTCAAAGTCCGCAAAGAAGTGAAGAAAGGAACCAAAGAAGTCGTCACTTTTGTCGCCGACAAAGAAGGGCTCTTCGAGATGAAGTGCCACATGCACCCGGCCCACGTCGGCGGTCAGCTGCTCGTTCTTCCTTAGTCGATCAAAGTTCCGCGCTGTTCGAGGTATTGCTGGAACAGTGTCCCCATCATCAGCACCCCTACGAACAAGTGGGGGGGCTGAAGGGTGGCCGGGAATCCAAAATAATTCAAACCCACACCTGTTCCCACGTTAATCATTGTGAGAACCATGAGCCAAATGCTGCGCTTAAAGCCCGAGCCACTCACGTCTTGCTTGTAGAGACGGATCATCGACCACACTAAAAGGGCGATGAAGGCCAAAGAAAACGAACGGTGGACGTAGAAAACCCAGTCGAGTCCCTCGATCAACGTTTCTCTCGAGCCAGTGCCGGAGTCGCGCAAAATGTGATCCACCTGTTCCCGGACTTGGGTGCCGAGAGCAACTTGAATTGAGCCCGCAAGAATAAGCCCTTTGGTAAACCAAAGGTTCAGTTTATCGGCCTTAAAGTTGAGGCCGAAGTGATCGAGGTCCTGGCTGTATTTGCGCAGATACTGCAAACCAAACAGCAGCACCAGCGCCAACACCATGTGAAGCGTGATCACGTAAGGCTTAAGGTGCGTCGAGACGACCAGCGCGCCGACGCCGCCTTGAAGGCCGATCAAGAGGACGAGTCCTCCGCAGAACCAAGGGAGGTTCGGCTCCTTCTCTGTGTACTTGAACGACTTAACGAAGAGTGCGACGACCATGAGACCCAGGAACGCACCGAGCAGCCGGTTGAGGTACTCGACCCAAGTTTTGTAGGGATCAAAATCAGCGATGACTTTTCCGGCGATTTTGTAGGTTTCCTTGTAGTTCTCCGGCAACTCTGAAATGTCGACGGGCGGAATCCACTGCCCAAAGCACTGAGGCCAGTCGGGGCACCCAAGACCAGAGTCCGTTCCGCGAACCACGGCACCGGCCAGGATCACGATGTACGTCATGAAGAGAGTCAGAGACACGAATTGACGAAAGGGCGCCATGGCTTGATTCCGTGGTAAGAATGGAAGATCGGTCCTAGAATAATCAAACCTGGTCAGTTTGGGGAGGGTCAATGGAGAGTTTATTGTTGAGCTTCGCTCTGGGCGTCGATGCCGCCGCAGTGGCCTTCGCCATCGGGATTGTGCATCCGGATAAGTCCCACCGGCCCGGCCTCCTCCTCGCTCTGTGGTTCGGTGCTTTCCAGGCGCTCATGGCCTTTCTCGGTTGGCAGCTGGTGCAGCACGTGAGTCTTCTCACCGTCTGGGCCGAGCGCGGAGCGAGCGTAGTATTCGTCATCCTCGGTGTGAAGCTTGCCTGGGACGCCTGGCACGAAAGCGATAAGGTTTCTGTGCCCGAGAGTCACCGCGCCCACTTGCTGCTTGCCGTCGCCACCAGCATCGACGCCTTCGCCGCTGGCGTGGCCCTGGTTAGTCGCAGCGACAATACCTTTACGATAAGTCTGATCGGATTCGTCGCCTTTCTTATGACCGGTTTTGGTGCTTGGGCGAGTCGTCACTTGCGGCATTTCCCGGAGAAATATCTCGAGTTCATCGGTGCAGCGATTCTCATTTTCCTCGGCGTGAAATCTCTCTTTTGATAGACTCGTCGGTATGAAATTAACTCTTGATGCTTGCCGTGCTGCGTACGATGTCCTTAGTCAGGTGATTGAACCCACTCCGTTGATAAAAAACGAGTGGCTTTCGTCCCAGTTTGGGTGCGAGGTCTACCTGAAACTTGAGAACATGCTCCCGATCGGCTCCTTCAAAATGCGGGGCGCGACCTATAAAATCTCTCAGCTCTCGGAGGTGGAGAAAAAGCGCGGCGTCCTCGCCGTGAGCGCGGGCAACCACGCGCAAGGTGTCGCCTGGGCCGCGCGCCGGTTTAAGGTCGATGCCACCATCATCATGCCCGAGGGGTCTCCACTCACAAAAATTCGCAACACCGAGTCTCTTGGCGCCCGCGTGATCTTGCATGGGCATTCGCTCGAGGATGGCTTCAAGTTCGCCGACGAAATGATGAAGAAGAAAGCGATGACCTTCGTCCATCCGTACAAGGACCTCGCCGTCATGGCGGGCCAGAGTACCGTGGGCTTCGAGCTCCTTGAGC
>JBKHVY010000185.1:0-5032 GCA_046569805.1 Bacteriovoracia bacterium
GAGAAGACTCCTGTCACCTATGATAAGATCCTCGAGCGCACCTTCAACTGGAAGCATCCTGACGGACGCATCCATGCCACGTCCGAGAATGGAGACTACCACGCCGTCACCGCGTCCCCCTACCATGACGAGTTTCGCACGCAGATCGAAGATGGTGTTTGGCCTATCGTCCAGGCACTGGTTGAGAAAGGCTACCTTCCCATCAGCTCTTGTGAGGGCCATGGCGGCAGTCAACTTTATGTGACACTGGCCTTCGGTGTCGAGGAATTTGCCCATGAGCTACGGGCACTTTTAGAAGCTCAACCCATCCCTGCCCTTTTCGTGACAGTCAAAGAGCACTACTTCAACATGCAGGCGCAGAGTTCGAAATCCTCGGAGAAGATCGAGTTCAAGAAGTTCTCAAAGATCGATGCGGATCTCGAGGTCCAAGGGACAAACGCTCTCTTTCATCGCCAGTACGAGAGCTACGTGTTCTTGGAGTTTGGCCTCTTTAAAAATTCCAGCGCCGGCAGTGACATGAGCTTCTGGGCCTTCACCTGGCGCCGGCTTCAGCGCTGGCTCTTCCTCAACTCCTCACGCCGCAAGCTCGTAGCACTCATTCAATCAGAGCGCTGGCCCTTCACGCCGGCTAAGGCGCGATCCCTTCCACGGGAAGTCCCCAGTCTTTGAGCTGCGAGTAAGGCTCAATCGAAGTCGCCTTGATTCCTAAAGCTGAGAAGTACTGCAGCGCCTTCCCCGAGCGGTTCCCCGAGCCACAGTAGAGCAAGTACTCTTTTTTAGCATCAAGGGTCGAGACGTATTTTTGAAATTCCGGATCCAAGAAATTAAGGTTCTTCGATCCTTTTACACGACCGTTCGCGTGCTCCTCTGGGGTGCGTACATCCAGAAGCACCACTTGTTTCTGCTGGAGTTTCAGCTTCAAAGCTTGCGCCGCTTTCGGCAGCGCAGCGGTCGTGGTCTGGGTTACGGTTGATTTCTTGACCGCAGACTGAGAAATCTCCGGTGTTTTTTTAGGAACGAGAGCACAACCGGCGATGAGGAGAAAAAGCCCGAAAAGACGCATTCGCAATTCCTTGATGACGTGGAATACTGATCTTATATGATCGACCGACAGAGAGCTAGATTTTAATGGCAGCCCCTGAGCTTCCGATTAGCAGTCACTTACACGCTATCTCCGAGCGCGTGCGCCAGCACGCCGTGACACTGCTTGAGGCGTCTCCCGGATCCGGAAAGACCACGCTGGTGCCACTGCAGCTATTGTCCGTCTTCACCGGAAAAATCCTAGTGCTCGAACCGCGCCGCATGGCCACGCGCTGGGCCGCGCAGCATGTGGCCAAGCTCCACGGAACTCCCCTGGGGGAGACGGTCGGCTACATGTACCGCTTCGAAAATAAAACGAGTAAAGACACGCGCCTGATTTTTCTTACGGAAGGAACTTTCCTTCAGTACCTGAAATCAAACCCCAAGCTTTCGGGTGTAGACGCCGTGATCCTGGACGAGTTCCACGAACGCCACCTCACGACAGACATGGCGCTGGGTCTTCTCACGATCCAGCGCGAGCGACCGAAAACTCTCATCATGTCGGCGACCTTGGATACACAAATCCTCACGCGCCACTTTCCAGATCTTGGTACCTATTCGGTGAGTGTTCCCGTGTATCCGCTTACATTTGAGTACGCCCCAAACGACGTCGAGTGGCACAAGCGGGACCTGACAAAAAAAGTCCTTTGGGGCATTCAGCGCGCGCTCTCCTTAGCGGGCGACATCCTGGTGTTTCTTCCGGGCCTGAGTGAAATTCGCCAACTCCAGACGGTGCTGGCCGAGCGGCTTGCCTCCACGGATATGTTGCTTCTGACCATGCATGGCCAAGAAAGCTCACCCGACCACTTGCTCCTGAAACCGCAGCCGCAGCGCCGCTTAATCCTTGCCTCCAATATTGCCGAGTCCTCCATCACCATTCCTGGAGTGCGCATCGTCGTGGATGCGGGACTTCAGCGCGAAGCCGTTTACTCCGCTTGGTCCGGCCGCACTGATCTTGTGACTCTCTTGTGTTCTCAGGCCTCAGCCATTCAGCGTGCCGGTCGCGCCGCTCGCACGGCACCGGGTGTGTGCATCCGTCTTTACACGGAAGCCGACTTTCTACAGAGACCTCGCTTCACCACCCCGGAGATCGCGAAAACGGATCTTGCGGCCGTGTGCTTGGAGCTTGCCTACTGGAATGTCTCGCCTGAGGAGTTTCCCTGGCCTGAAGCCCCCCCCCCGGCACTTGTGGCCGAAGCCCTCCAGCTTCTAGAAAAGCTCGACGCTGTCAAAGACGGCAAACTCACGCGCATCGGTGAGCTCATGCAATCGGTTCCCCTACCGGTGCGCTACGCGCGTGTTTGGGCCGAGGCCTTTGAGCAAGGCACACAGGAAGCCTTCCAAGAGACATGCTTCCAGCTCGCGCGCTTCGTGGAGCCGGGAGCCGCGGCCCGGCAGCTTGCGGCACGCCTTCAGCGCTCGCGCTCAAAGAGTGGATCGCAGGACGTTTACGAGAAGTTCTTTATGACGGGCTTCTTCGATCACATCGCCAAGGGCCGCGCACAAGACGTGGTCACCGTCACGGGTGAAACGCTCCCTCTTTCTTTTGAGGTCAAAAAAATTTGGGATCCCAAACGATCCTTCTGGCTTGTGATGGAAAAGAACCCCCTCAACCAATCCGTGACTCAGCTGCTTCCTTTGGAAGACGAGTGGGTCATGGCCCTGGCACTCAAGGTCGTCGAACACGTCCCGAACGAGGCACACACGAAGATGCTCCGGCGCGAAACGTGGAAACTCGGGGCGCTCACGCTGAAAACCATTGAGACTGTCTCAAGCGAGGCGCTCGCCCCAGATGGCCTTGCTCTCAAGGCGCGCGAATGGCTCGAGCGCTTTAAGCAGTCAGGGCCGTTCATTCGCTGGCAAATTTTCCAGCGCGAACTTTTCCCGGACAAAAATCTTTCGGAGTTTGAATGGGAACTCTTCCTCGAAGAGTTCCTCCTAGATCCAAGGCCTCCAACGCCGGAAGTTGAGCGGGAGTTTCTTCGCCGACTTCACGACGAACTCCAGCTCCACTTCGATCCTAGCCTCACCGACCGCCTCGACGCCCGACTACCGCTCACGTTTGAGCTTCACCCCAAGCGCAAGTGCGAGATCCACTACGAGCGGGACCAGAGTCCATGGATCGAAGCCTACATTCAAGACTTTTTCGGCACCAAAACGACACCCGCGCTTCTCAAGGGCGCTCTCCCCTTGACGCTCCACTTGTGGGGTCCCCATGGCCGTGCTCTGCAAGTCACGAGCGACCTCGCCGGCTTCTGGCAGCGGCATTACCCGGTGCTCAAGAGAGAACTCTCCCGCGATTACCCCCGCCACTTCTGGCCGGAAGATCCCACCACGGCGCCACCGATGTTGCGTAAACCAAAACCCCAAGGATAACCCATGATCATTCTTCTCCACGGTGCACTGGCCTCGAGTACAGAAATGGAACCTCTCCGGAAACTTCTCCCGGCGGAAACGCAGAGTCTGACCTTCGTGGGCCATGATTTGACGAGTCCCCTGCCAGCGACTCTCACCATCACTACCTTCGTTGAACAACTCGAGACTTACTTTAAAACTCATCACTCCAAGAACGTTACCGTTGTGGGCCATTCACTCGGAGGTTACGTCGCCCTCGCTCACTCCTCGCAATACGAGGACTCTCCCATCTGTCGCATCGTGACCTACGGAACGAAGTTCGACTGGAGCGCACCACAGCTCGCGAACATGCTGGCGACGCTGCACCCGGAGAACGAAGCGCTGATGGAGTACCTCAAGAAAAAGTTCGCCGAAAAGAGCATGCCGCTATTGCTCGCCACGACCCACATGATGGCCCACATAGAGCGCCTCGACGGACTGCTGCCGGCGGACCTCGCCGACGTCGCAATACCGGTGGACGTTGTGATGGGCGACAAAGACAAGGTCGTCACACTGGCGGAATCAGAGCGCGTAGTGAAGGCCCTCCCATACGGACAGCTTCACATCCTGAAAGACTCCCGTCACGAACTCGAACGCACGGACCTCGCGGGGCTGGCGCGAATTATTCTGGGGCAGTAGCGCCCGCTTCGAGTAAGCGCGCGCGACGGTTCCAGAGAGGAACCGTCACGAGCCGGAACCAGACGGCGAAGAAGCCCAGGCACTTCAAAGAGAACGCGGCCCAGAGATAGTTGTTCAGCGGATCGCCGAGGAGATACTGCTTGAGCGGATACACCGCCGCACCGTAGGCGGTAAAACACAGAGTCATGCTCAAGCGGCGCGCAGGGCCGATCGTCTCGCGGGGCTTCGGTTTCAGGAATACGAACGGGAACCACACTGAGTTGTAGTCGGAGAGCTTCCCGTGAAACCACGTGAGTCGATCGAGCCAGTGCATACCGGGTCCTACTTCAGGAGACCTTCGGCCAGCATTGTCTTTTGGACTGCTGGGCGCTGGTAGATGCGCGCGCTGTAGGCCGTGAGGTTCTTCAGGTGCGACGTATCGAGGCCAATATACTGACCCCAGCCCAAGCAGGTGAAGAGGTAGGCGTCACAGACAGTCATCTGCTTGCCGAGGAGGAAGTCCTTGCCGGCGAGCTGCGCGTCGACCCACTCGAGCTTCGTGAGGAGCGCCTTCTTGTTGTTCGCGAGGAACTCCGTGCGGGCGGCTTCGTCGGTGATGAGGTTCTGTGCTGTGAAAAACGGCGTGTAGCCTTTGTGGATTTCCGTCGCAATGTAGTTGAGCCACTCCACCGCGCGGTAGCGCTCGAGCGTGTTCCACTTCGGCATGAGGTTCGCCTCCGGCTTCTGGTCGGCGAGGTACTGCATGATCGCCACGCACTCGTTGAGGTTCTCTTTGCTGTCGAGCTGGAGCGTCGGCACCTGGCCGCGGGGGTTCACGGTGAGGTAGTTCGTACCGTTGGCGGTGGTCTTCGCGCGCAGGTCAACTTTTTCTGTTTCGAAGGCCATGCCGAGTTCGTTCATGACGATGTGCGGGGCCATG
>JBKHVY010000186.1:0-4965 GCA_046569805.1 Bacteriovoracia bacterium
TTATAGTTATCTGACGGGGAGTCCTTGCTCAGGTAGTTGAAGTCGAGGAGTGCGGTCTGCGGGATCGGTTGGCACTGGTTGAGCGCAACCGACGCGAGCGCCGATCCGTTGACGTCCATGGCGCTGTAGAAAAGTGTCGTCCCGTCGGAGGAGGGGGCGAAGGCGCCGATGCGCGAGTGGGTGCATTGCTGAAGCTCACCGGCCTCGCTCAGGCGGAAGATTTCGTTCTTTCCCTGATACTGGGCTTCGAACACCACGTGGGTGCGGGAGCCGGAAAGGTTGTAGAGGAGGTTCTTGGTGCTTCGGAGGACCTCTCGGGTGTCCTGTGTCGCAAGGTCGAGGACCACGAGCGCGCGCGCACCCGTGGGGTCTAAGACCAGCGCCCAGGCCCGGTTGTCGTCGAGGTAGGTCGCTTCGACGATCTTCTTGTCGGAGAGCTTCACCTGGCGCAGGCGCTTTCCGGCGGGGGAGAGCTCCACCACCTGCCAGTGCTGCTCTTTGGTAAACTCCACCGCGAGGAGCTTCGTGCCCTCGGCGTTGAGCCGCGGATTGTAGAAGCGCTCGCCGTCGGTGATCTGGGTCTTCTCGCCGCTCGTGAGATCCACCGTCACAAGGTCCGAGGAGCCCTTGTAGCCGTAGCGCTTGTCAGGCAGAAACTGTGGGTAGACCGCGAGACTCCCGCCCATGCTTAGCATGGTGACTTCATTGAAGAACGGGATGTCGGCGATCAGCGTGTCCCCGCTCGCGTCCCGGCGAGTGAGTTGAGTGTAGCTATCGAGGTCGTACTTCAGAAGGTAGAGCGCACCGTTGAGCTGCGTGGGGTAGGTCTCTTCTCGATACTCACTGATCGTTTGATCCGTGAGGTCGTCCTTCCACTGGTCGCGAAGATCCTGCATGGTCTCGAAGTAGAATTCCGTAAACGACTGTCCCGAAACATGTTTAAAGGAATTCACCAGGCGCCAGGGGTGCGGGAAGCGCGCCACGTGCGCGGTGACTTTCTGCCAGAAGTCCTCGCCGAACTTCTGCGTCGCCCGCGACACGAGCACGTAGCCCCAGACGTACTGGTTGGGGTAGAGGTTGTTATATGAGCCGCTTAGGAATTCATCGTAGCTCGGGATGCGCTCCGAGAGCACGAGGGCCTTGAGGCGCGCGAGAAAGCGCGGCGAGCGGCCACGGCCTGCGTCCGTGTACTTCGTCTCGGCCCACACCGCATCGCCTTCGAAGTACCAGGACTGCAGCCCCAGGAACATCGCCACCTGCGCCCCGGTGTCCCCGAGGAAGTAGTCGAGGTACTTTGCCGCCCCTTGCTTAAAGTGGTCGTACTGGATGATGTGGCGGTATTCGTGGATCGCCAGAGTCTGGTACCACTCGCTACTTCCCACAAAGGGCAGGAAGGTGGCGTTAGCGAACCACTCGCTGCGCCGTGGGGCCAGGGTTACGAAACCATTGGGGTCAGCGACCTCGGGCCGCATGATCAGCGGAAACTGCTGCGGTTCTCGGATGCCGTAGGTGAGGCCCACCAGGTGGGAGTAGTGCTCCACGAGATTCAGGAGGTAGTCCGACTCCGAAGATAGTTCTTCGGAGAAGATGAGTTTCACGTGAGCATTTTCTTTCGCCAACCAATTAAGCTCAGGGGAACTTTGCTGCAAACCGAGCTGGGCCCGGGCCTCAAGGCTTAAAACTAATCCCAGGGCCAGCAAGAGTCGCATAGATTATTTCGTCTTCATATCTTTGAGTCCCGCCAGCGCCGCGAAGGCATTGTTCCGGAACGCCGGCTGCGGAGGCATCTTCGGCTGGTGCGAGGTTTTTCCGCCGCCAGAACTAGAAATGCCCACGGCATCGCCCTTCGAGTCGGCCTTACAAGAAAGGGAGACGCGCTTACGATCAAAGTCGATATCGATGACGCGAACTTTAAGCTCTTGGCCTACTTTAAGTTTATCCGTCGCGTTTTCGACAAAAGTGTCAGAGATCTGGGAGATGTGGAGGAGTCCATTCTCCTTGATCCCGATGTCCACGAAGGCGCCGAACATGGTGATGTTCGTGACCTGTCCCTGGTACCACTCACCGATCTTAAGATCTTTAAGACCTGAGATGCCCTTGGCGAACTCGACGCTCTTGAACGCGGTCCGCGGATCTTGCGTGGGTGCACGTAAGCTCTTCACGATATCGGCCAGCGTGAGCTCACCGATTTCTTTTTTGAGCGCCGGATCTTTTTCAATCTGGTTCTGCAGCTCCTTGTCCACCACGAGGTCTTGCAGGGCCTTGTTCTTTTCCTTCACCCACGCCTCGAGGATCGGGTAGCGCTCGGGGTGGATGAAGGTCGCGTCCAAAGGATGCTCGGATTGGTACAGACGCAGGAAGCCCGCGCATTGCTCGAAGACTTTTTGCGTGAAGCGCGGAACCTTGAGGAGATCCTGGCGCGACTTGAACGCACCCTTCTCCTGACGGAAGGTGACGATGTTCTTTGCGACCGTAGGGCCGATGCCCGAGACGTAACTCAAGAGCGGGGCCGAGGCGGTGTTTAGGTCGACGCCGACGAAGTTCACGCAGGACTCAACGACAGACTCGAGGTTATTCTTAAGTTGCACTTGGTTCACGTCGTGCTGGTACTGGCCCACGCCGATCGACTTCGGATCGATCTTCACGAGTTCCGCCAAGGGATCCTGGAAGCGGCGAGCGATCGAAATTGCACCACGGACGGTGACGTCCTTGTCCGGGAACTCTTCTCGGGCGATGTCGCTGGCGGAGTAGATCGAGGCACCGGACTCGGAGATGAGTGTGGCCTTGGTCTTGCCGCTCTTCACCTGGGCGACGTTCTCTTCCAGGAAGGCGAGCGTCTCACGGCCGTAGGTGCCGTTACCGATACAGATGTATTCGATCTGGAAGGCATCGATCATTTTAGTGATGATTTGCGCTGAGCCGGTGACGTCGTTCTTGGGAGCGAAGGGATAGATCACATGGTCGCCGATGAACTTACCGGTGGCATCGATCACGACCACCTTACAGCCAGTGCGAATCCCCGGGTCGATGCCCAAGACCGCCTTGGAGCCGAGGTAGGGCTGCAGGAGAAGATCCTTGAGGTTCACGCCGAAGATATCGATGGCAGCGGTGTCGGCGGCCTTCTTGAGGTCGTTTTTGATCTCGAGGTCCAGCGAGGGCTGCATGACTTGGTCGTAGGCCTTCTGGGCGCATTTCTTGAGCTGCTCGTAGCAGCCGAGGGCGCCTTTCTTCGGGAAGAACTGCTCCTCGATCATCTGATAGGCGATCATCGCGTCGATCTCGGCGTCGACCTTGAGCACCTTCTGCATCATCCCGCGGCGAACAGCAAGGTAGCGGTGGCTCGCCTTCGGTTCTTTGATTTTGCTGAGAGGTTCGGAGAACTCGAAGAAGTCGCGGTACTTGTTGGAGTCCTCGATGCTGTCGGCGTCTTTGCGCTTGGAGGTCTTGATCAAACCATTCTTCCAGAACTCGTGGCGCAGTTTCTCCTTAAGCGTTAGGTCGTGGGAGATGGTTTCGATGATGATGTCGACGGCGCCGGCCAGGGCCTCGGTCTCGTCTTTGAGTTTGCCCTCGGATTTCTGAACGATGGCCAGAAACTCCGGCTTCAATTCTTGGATGGTCTTGGCACCGGTGAGCATTTCCTGGGCAAGGGGTTCGAGGCCCAGTTCTTTCGCGACCATCGCCTTGGTTTTCTTCTTGGATTTATAGGGAGCGTAAAGGTCTTCGAGTTGGTTGAGGTTCGCCGCCGCTTTGATCTGCTTTTCCAGCGCCGGTGTCAGCGCTTCCATTTTCTTAATCGCATCGAGGATGAAGGCACGGCGCTTTTCGATTTCGATGTGCTCCTCGTAGCTCTCCTGAATGGCGCGGATCTGGACCTCGTCGAGGCCTCCGGTGACTTCTTTCCGGTAACGAGCAATGAAAGGGACGGTACATTGTTCAGTGAAGATCAGGTTGGCGACCGCCATGACCTTTGCGGGAGGAAGCTGGAGTTTCTGCGTGGCATAGACGATGGCCTGCGTATCGAGAGACATGATTTCTCCTATTAAAACAATGAATAAAAACCTTAGCGGGCCCTGGATGCCAATGGCAAGAGCTTATGCCATACTGAGGGGGGAATTAAATAAGCTGGATTGAGACTATGAAGCGGGTGATCGTTATAGGAGGAGGAATCGCGGGCCACGCCGTGCTTTTTTCCCTCGCGCAGAGGGCCAAGGTTGACAGGTTCGACACCGTCACATTATTGGCATCCGATGCGACGGCACCGACCACCTCTCTGCGCTCGACGGCAGTGGCAGCACTGCGCGGAACGCAAGTGGGCTTTTCTCCCTTGGGCGATGAACTCGTCGCACAGTGGGAGTATGCTCACACACTTCTCTTGAAAGAATCTTTCTCGGGTGCCGAACAGGTTTCGCATCAGACGTATTGCTACTCATCCAACAGCGCTAAGCGCTTTGCGCATCTTCCGCAATCGAGGTCGATTCTTCCCATGAAGCTCGCTCCGGATCTCATCGTCGAAGAACCGGCGTGGGTGATTGATCCTGCGATGTTTTTATCTTCAATCCATCAGCGTTGTCGCAATCTTGGAGTGCACACGATCCACCATCCGGTGACCGAACTCACGCAGAAAGATGGGGGCTGGTCGGTGCGACTTCACTCGGGCGAGGTCCTCGAGGCCGAGCAGGTGATTCTAACGAGTGGTTTCTGGATGCACTGGATGCGGGAGTACCTCGTCGGAACTCCTCTGGCGGATCTTGTGCCGGTGCAGGGCTCGTATTATCAGTGGGAATCTTTTGCGCTCTCCTTACCCTCTTTCTCTATGAGCCTCGAGGGGACAAATCTCATTTACAGTGCTCCTCTTAAGCGTCTCATCCTGGGCGCCACATCGGTTAAGCATGATGTGAGTTTGGTGCCGGACTCCTCACAGCTCAAACAGCTGGTGGAAGATGTTGCGGAGAAGCTCTTGCT
>JBKHVY010000187.1:0-4916 GCA_046569805.1 Bacteriovoracia bacterium
TTGTTCGACCAGTAACGGCCGTGACTCAAACCCAAAATATCGTGGTGTAAAGAAGTACGGCGGCGAAGTTGTCGAAACCGGCATGATCGTCATTCGTCAGAAGGGAACGAAAGTTCACCCAGGGAAGAACGTTCGCATGGGTCGTGACTTCACGATCTACGCTATGTGCCCGGGCAAAGTGAAGTTCTCGTGGTTCACGAAGGACATGAAAACTGTCTCTATCGTCCCAGCGTAAGTATTACCGGATCCTCGATCTGAACAAGGGAGCTTGGAGACAAGCTCCCTTTTTTTTTGTAAAGAAGCCCTATGAAATTCATCGATGAAGTAGAAATCACCATCCAGTCCGGTCACGGCGGCGCAGGCTGCGTCGGCTGGCGGCGAGAGAAGTTCGTTCCTCGTGGTGGTCCTGACGGCGGCAACGGCGGCCGAGGCGCGCACGTGATCTTCATCGCTGACGAAAACTTCAATACTTTGATGCACTTCCGTGGCCAGAAGGTCTTCCGCGGCGACGACGGAGAAAAGGGCGGCGGCTCGGGCATGGACGGAGCAGCCGGCACGGATCTCATCCTACGCGTTCCTGTAGGCACACTTATCTATAACCGTGACACGGGCGACCTCATCTGCGACCTCTCGTCCCACGGACTTGAGTACATGGCGGCCGAAGGTGGCCGCGGAGGATTGGGGAACGCATTCTTCCAGACCTCCACCAATCGTGCCCCTCACTACGCTCAGAAAGGCGAACCGGGCGTTGAGATTCCCATGCGCCTCGAGCTGAAGCTCTTGGCCGACATCGCTCTCGTGGGTCTTCCCAACGCCGGCAAGAGCACCATGATTTCCACCATCAGTAACTCGCGGCCGAAGATCGCCGACTACCCGTTCACGACGCTTGAGCCGAACCTCGGCGTGGTCTCCGTCGACGATAAGACGCTCGTGGTGGCCGATATTCCGGGCCTCATCGAGGGCGCTTCAGAAGGCAAGGGCCTCGGCATCGCTTTCCTTAAGCACATCGAGCGCACGTCAGCGCTCGTGCACCTCATCGACTGCTCGATGTTCCTCGAGGAGTTCGAAGTGATGGAAGCCTACTCCACCATTCGTACCGAGCTCGAGAAGTACGATCCGGGCCTCCTTAATAAGCGTGAAATCGTCTGCTTAACGAAGATCGATGCGATGACAGAGGAAGAGATAGAGAAGTTCCGCTCGTTTATGGAGACGAGCCTCGACAAGAAGGTTCTCCCCGTCTCGTCAGTATCGGGCCGAAACATTGACCTCTTAAAGCGCCTGATGCTAAAGACCAAAGAAGAAGTTTAAGAAAGGACACCCGTGGCCAACGATTTTTTACAGAAAGAACTCCAGAACATCCTCAACGACAAGCGCTGGGAGTTCCCGCTGAACCATGCGATGGCAGCGACTTACCTGCTCGCGCACTATAAGGGTGAAAACCTGAAGATGTTCGACATGACCAAGGGTTCGGCGATCTGCGACTTCAACATCGTCGCCACTGCGCTTAACCCGATGCAGTCCCGTGCGATGGCCGACGAGATCGCCCGCCAGTTCCGCGCCATAGGTACCGAGATCCGCTCCTTCGAAGGCTACGGCACCGCCGACTGGATCCTCCTCGACACCGGCGACGTGATGGTCCACATCTTCCAAGAAAACACTCGCGGCGCCTACGACCTCGACCACGTCTTCGGCGACAGACCACAGGTCCAGATCCCTGAGGAGTTCTACTTCTCTGGAACCGTGAAGCCGACGACGGAAGAGACGCTCAAAGGGTTCTTCTAGCGTTGAAGGCGTTCCACCTTATCTGCGTGGGGAAGCTCAAGGACGCCTCGCTTGAGGCGATCGAACACGACTACCTCAAGCGCCTCAATAATCCTCCACTTCTCATCCACGAACTCAAGGCTTCGGCCGAGAACAAAGACGCAGAAGCGGAGGCGATTCTCAAGAAGCTAAAAGACCTCGGAGACACCCATCGCGTGGCGATGACCGAGTGGGGTAAGCGCTACACATCGGTCGACTTCGGAAAGTGGACCGAGAAATTGCTCGAGCGACCCGCGAAGACAGTATTCATCATCGCGGGAGCCGAAGGTTTCTCCGACGCTGTGCTCAGCACCTGCCAGGAACGTTTATCGCTCTCGGAGCTGACATTTCCGCACAAACTAGCGAGAATTCTTCTGGTGGAGCAGCTCTATCGCGCTCAGACCTTGCGCACGGGGCATCCCTACCACAACTAAGGGATTTGCTATGTCGTCCATTCAATCACTCTCTAAGCGCGCCCTCCTTTGCATCTTCGATGGCCTGGGTCTTCAAGACGCCGACCTCAAGAACGCCGTTCTCCACGCGAAGAAACCCACCTTCGACCACGTGTTTGCGACCTACCCCATGACCACCATCCAGGCCGGCGGCGAGCCCGTGGGTCTCCCGAAAGGCGTAGCAGGAAATTCTGAAGTGGGACATTTAAACTTAGGCGCAGGTCGTCCCGTGCGCCAAGACCTGGTCCGGATTAATGAGGCCATCACGCTCAACACCTTCAAAGAGATGCCGCGCTGGAAAGAGTTGGTGGAGTTTGCACGCAAGAATAAGCGCCTGCATCTTCTAGGTCTTTTGTCTGATGGTGGTGTCCATTCGCACATCGAGCACCTCAAGCACATCCTCTCACTCTTGAAGGCCGAGGGGATCGAGGTGTATCTCCATGCCTTCATGGATGGCCGTGACACCGGTAAAGACAAAGGCGTGAACTACCTCTCAGAGATTCTGGCCTTCGGTGGTTGCACCTTCGCCTCGATGCAAGGTCGATCGATCGGCATGGATCGCGACCGGCGCTGGGAAAAGATCCAAGCGGCGATGGACATGCTCACGGGAGGCACTGTTACGACGGCGGATCCGCTCACATACTTGAAGAGCGAGTACGCCAAAGGTCTGTTCGACGAATTCGTCACGCCCGCGCTCTTCGACAGAGACGGCGCCATCCGTAACGGCGACGCCGTCTTCTTCTTCAACTTCCGTCCTGATCGCGCGCGCCAGATAACTCTCGCGTTCAACGACCCTGGGTTCAAAGAATTTCCGGTCCGAGTGAAGCCGGGGATGTGGCTGTGCATGAGTCCCTATGTGCAAGACGAAATCCCCGAGCTCCCGATCCTGTTTGATAAAGAAAAAATTCCCGGAACACTCGCGCATTACATCTCCACCCTGGGTCTCAAGCAGTTTAAGATCGCGGAGACCGAGAAGTACGCACACGTGACCTACTTCTTTAACGGCGGCGAGACTCAAGCATTTCCAGGGGAAGAGCGCCTCTTGATTCCCTCTCCGCGCGACGTGGCGACCTACGACCTGAAGCCGCAGATGAGCGCCCCCGAAGTCTGCGACCAGCTCATCGCGAAGCTCGCGGACCACTCGATCTCTCTTTACGTTGTGAACTTCGCCAACTGCGACATGGTCGGACATACCGGCAACTACGAAGCGGCGGTAAGAGCCGTGGAAACGGTCGACCAGTGTCTCGCGCGCCTCGTGGAGACTTGTGCGAAAGAGGATGTGACACTTCTCGTGACGGCCGATCACGGAAACGCGGACCAGATGATCTACCCCGATGGTTCGGCGCACACCTCGCATTCTGATGCGCAGGTGCCCTTCGTGGTCATTCATCCCAAACTTAAAAATACAAAACTCTCGCCCCGAGTGGCGAAGGATCTGGCGCTCAAAGATGTGGCCCCGACGATTCTCAAAGTATTGGGAATCGCAAAACCTACGGACTTTACTGGAGAGGCGGTGTTCCCATGAAGATAGCTCTATTGTGCTCTGGTGGTGATGCTCCCGGAATGAACTGTGCCATTCGCGCGGTCGTACGCACAGCGATTTACCATGGCCACAAAGTCCTCGGCGTGAAGCGCGGCTTCGCCGGTTTGTTGCGGGGGGAATTCCAAGACATGACCCTCTCTTCTGTCGGCAACATCCTCCAGCGCGGCGGCACGATCCTCCAGACCTCGCGCAGTCCGGAGTGGATGAAGCCAGAGTTTCGCACCAAGGGCGCCGAAATCCTCCGCGCCCAGGGCGTCGATGGCCTCATCGTCATCGGCGGTGACGGCTCATTCAACGGCGCCAACTCCCTCTACACCGAGCACCAGTTTCCGGTGATCGGCATTCCCGGCACCATCGACAACGACATCTCCAACAGCGAGTACACCATCGGCTTCGACACGGCCGTGCAGACGGCGATCGAAGCCATCGACCGCATCCGCGACACCGCTCACTCCCACGCCCGCACTTTCCTAGTGGAAGTCATGGGCCGCAACTCCGCGGCCATCGCACTCAAGGTGGGCGTGTGTACCGGTGCGGAGAACATCCTCCTGCCACACGACCAGATTCCTCTGCAGAAGATCGTCGACGACATCCAGCGTGGCGTCGCGCGCGGCAAGGAGTCCTCCATCATCGTCGTCGCCGAGGGCCCGGTCGCTGGACGCTCGTACCAGATCCAAAAAGAGCTTAAGGAAAAGCACCACCTCGACGCCCACGTCTGTATCCTGGGCCACATCCAGCGCGGCGGCTCGCCCACCTCGAACGACCGCTTCATCGCCTCGCAGATGGGCTCGCTCGCGGTCGAGGCCATTACTCGCGGCGAGACCAGCAAGGTGACTGTGGTCCAGAAAGGTGTCGTGGTTCTCGAAGAGCTCGCGAAGTGTACGCTGAAAAACGATTCGGGATTCACGCAATTCAAGGACCTCGCGGAGAAACTCTCCATCTAGAGCACCTGGAACTTCAGGTCCGGAATGTGGCCGAGGAGATCCTGCGGATCGATGTACGGCACGTCGATTCCCTTAGAGGGTGCACCGAGGAGCAGCCACTTCGCGTCTCGCGTGAGAAGGGAGAGCGCGGGATCCACGCGCCCATAGACATCACCGGCCGGAGAGATGTTTCCCACC
>JBKHVY010000188.1:0-4870 GCA_046569805.1 Bacteriovoracia bacterium
CCTCGACGAGAACGACTACCGTGGGATCCTTGACGAATACAATAAGTTCGTCGAGAACGAGATCTTTCCAACCCGCGAGCCCTCCGACGCTCAAGGCGTAAAGATGGTCGACGGAAAAGTGAAAGTGCCCGAGTGCCTGCACGGCGTGCAGAAAGCCTTCTACGACAACGGGTGGTTCGCCCTGGGCTTTCCGGCCGACATCGGAGGGACTCCGGTTCCGGAAGCCCTCTACACATCTTGTATGTCTCTCGCCACAGGTGCGAACTGCGCCTGGATGATGTACCCAGGTCTCTCGCGCGCGGCGATGAACGTATTACGCCTCAAGGGCGACGACTTCATGAAGTCCGTGATCGTCCCGAAGATGATGAGCGGTGAGTGGGGCGGAACCATGTGTCTCACCGAGGCCGGTGCCGGCTCTGACGTCGGTGCTCTTAAGAGTACGGCGAAGCCGCTCGGCAACGGCAAGTACGCCATCAAGGGCGCGAAGATCTTCATCTCATCCGGTGAGAGTGATCTCTACTCGAACAACATCCACCTCGTCCTCGCGCGTACTCCGGGCGGTGCTGAAGGTACGAAGGGCATCTCGCTCTTCGTCGTCCCTCGCTTTAAAATTGCTGCGGACGGGTCTAACGCTGGCGAGAACCACGTTCAGTGCTCGAAGATCGAACACAAGATGGGGATCCACGCCTCAGCGACTTGTGAAATGCAGTTCGGTCAAACCGGTGAGACCGAGGGCTGGCTCATCGGTGATGAGTTCGAAGGGATGTCGACGATGTTCATTATGATGAACGAAGCGCGCCTCTACTGTGGCATCCAGGGCGAGAGCCAAGGCAACCTCGCGTACCTCATGGCGGACAAGTACGTGCGTGAGCGCGCGCAGTTCGGCAAAGAACTGATCCATCACCCGGACATCCGCCGCAACCTCCTCCGCATGCGTGCTCAGAGCCGCGGCATGCGAGCGATCTGTATGTACACAGCCGACCTCTTTGACCGCCACCACGAAACGGGTGACCATAAGTACGAGGGCCTGATTGGTCTTCTCACTCCGATCTGTAAAGCCTACTGCTCTGAGCAGGGTTTCCAGGTGGGCGTCGAGGCTCTGCAGGCCCACGGCGGCTACGGCTACTGTTCAGAATACGGCATCGAACAGTTCGTGCGCGACACCAAGATTGCGACCATCTACGAAGGTACCAACGGCATCCAGGCCATCGACTTCGTCATGCGTAAGATTCTTAAGGACGGCGGCAAGGCCATCAGTGCTCTATCCGCGGAGATCATCGCCAGTGTGACATCTCTCGATGATGCGACCTTTAAGAAAGAGAAAGATCTTTTCGGTAAAGTACTCATGAGCGCACAGGCCACGATGCAGCACATCTCAGGCCTTGCTCAGAAGAACCAGTTTAGTATGGTGCTCCAGCACTGCACGGACTTCCTGCAGTTCGCCTCGCAGATGGTCGTTGCCTGGCGCCTGATGGAGTCGGCGAAGGTCGCGCAAACGAAGCTCGCGGGTGCCACTGGCGACGAGAAGAAGTTCCTCGAATCTAAAATCGTCGACTTTAAGATCTACTGCGGGCACTACTTGGTGCACAACTTGTCCATCGCGAAAACGATCACGGACTACTGCGACGACGTCAGCACACTGGAGCTTTAAGATCTTAAGTGGTAAGCTAGAACCAATTTTAGATTTAAAGGTTTCAAGTGTTTAAAGATAAAGTCTTCAGTCTGGCCCGAGATTTCTCGGCCCAGACTCATGGAGCGACTGACTATGACAAGGATACGATCTTTGTCTTAGGCGGAAGTGATAATGAGTTTGTGCCGTGGTCTTACGTACTCAAGCAGATAGGCGAGATCAAGGGAATCGATGATCTCAAGGCCGAGGGCTTTGTGTATAGCTCGTTCGACTTCCTCGAACTCGCGAACTTCGACGACTGGTACCTGAAACAGTTCCAGAAGAAGCTCTCAGCTAAATCCGCGAAGACGATCGGGATCCTCCACTTGCCGGATCAGAAGGCGATTTTCGATACCGTTGCGATCGTGCACAAAACGCACCAGATCCTGAAAGAGCACAAGGTCGTCATCAACGGAAAGAACCTTCCGGTGCAGCTCGGCGAGTGGTACGCGAAGATCATCTTTGGGCTCCATCAAGTGAAGAGCTCGAGCCAGCGTGGGTTCGACTTCAAGGTCGCAGATGGGAAGCTGGTCGAAGTGAAGGTCGACTTCCACGACACCACGAGCCCGAAGGGCGTGAAGATCAAGAAGAGCCTCGCTGAACTCTCGGACTACGTCATCATCATGTACGTCGCGAAGAACTTCACCATCCGCGACATTCTTCTCCTCGACAGCGACTTCGTGCTGCGGAAGTTCGACAGTAAGGGCCACACCATCTTTCTCAAAGACCAGGACGTGCAGAACTACTTCTTTAGCCGCTCCGACAAGCACTACGACAAGGTCGCCAACAAGACGGCACTGCTGCGCTTCGCGAGTCCGCAGCTGGCGATGAAGCTCGAGGATAAGCTCTAGCCGTTGACAGAAGTGCCGCGTAAAGCCGAAGATGACTCCTTTACTTTCATAAGGAGTTTTATGCGTTTGTTTCTTGTTGGCTTCCTCATAAGCCTGGGTGCCCTCGCTGCAGATCGTACAGGTCAGTTCGGAATCGGAGGCAGCGTGGGTTACAACACGCCCGTCTTCGGCCACGAATTTAATACCGCGGCGGACGGCGGGTATAACTGGGCGGCTCACGCGCGCTACCACCTGAACTCTAGCTGGGGTTTCGAGCTGAGCCACGGACGCCACGAGTTCGAGGAAATCGAATTCAACATGAAAACGACGGGGGTCGCGGCCCTCTACCGCTTCTCGACGGACAGCTTCAGCCCTTACGTCGGTCTGGGCTTGGGCCACGTCGACGGTCAGAACGGCGAATCTTGGCGCACAAGCTATAAGTTGATTCTTGGAGCTGAGTACGATCTCGTATCGAACCTCGTCGTCGGTGCCGCCGTTGACTACCAACACCTCGACAAGCGCTTCACTGGCGGTGGTGACTACGTCGGCCGCTCGAACCCCTTTCACGTGGTCGCGGCTCGCGTCGCCCTCACATGGTACTTCGGAGAAGCGTCTGCTGTTGCGCCAGTTGCCACCACGAAGACTGCGCCCGTGTCTGATTCAGACTCCGACAACGACGGCGTCGTCGATCGCCTCGACCGCTGCCCCGGCACAAAAGCCGACGTAGCTGTGAATGCGTACGGCTGTGCGAAGGAAGAGAAGGCCGAGATCCGGATCAACATCGAGTTTAACTCCGGGAAGACGGACGTCGCACCGGCGTACCACTCGCAGCTCGAAGAGCTCGCAAGCTTTCTCAAGACTCACGCCAACACGACGGCCGTGATCGAAGGTCACACGGATAGTTCGGGATCTTTGGCGCTCAACAAGAGGCTCTCTCAGGCCCGTGCCGAATCCGTGAAGAACTACCTCGTAACAAAGCTTGGTATCGAGTCTCGCCGCCTCAGTGCTGTGGGCTTCGGTCCAGAGAAGCCGATTGCGGATAACACGACCCCAGAAGGGAAGCAGAAAAATCGCCGCGTCGTTGCGGTGATCTCAGAATAAAAACGAAGGGCCTCGAAAGAGGCCCTTTTATTTAGAACAACTGATACTCCGCTACCCGACACTCGATATCGCCGTTATATAAACTCAGGCGACGTGAACTTCTCAGAGAAATCGATTTCAAGAGCGGAAGGTTCCCGGTCAAGACCGCCGCACGATGGCCTTTCCAGTTCTTTTTCCAGTTCTCTCCCATGCCGTGGTAGAGCTCCTTGAGCGCGTCTTCCTCGCCGTGCTGGAGGCGCTCGCCGTAAGGCGGGTTGCAGATGAAGAGTGTCTTTTGCGTTGGTGCAGGAATCGACAGCGCCGAGGATTGAAACACGGGTACAAGATCACTCATGCCGGCCACGCGTAGATTTTCTTTGGTGCACGCGAGCACACGGTCGTCGATATCAGATCCGGTGAGCGTGGGCTTCGCGGCGATGAGTGCTTTGAGGTTCTCGGCGTCTGACTTGAGTGTCGCTTCGGCGAGATCCTTGAAGCCATCCACAAGCCGCAGGTCGCGCGTGAACCATTGATTCGAAAGGAAGGCCCACGGACGCATGTTCTTCTTCCAATCCTTAAGCTTCAGGAATTGGGGAGAGATGTTGCCGGCGATGAGCGCCCCTTCGATCAAGAAGGTTCCGGAGCCGCACATACCGTCGACGAGGCCTTCGGTCTTGGCGTCCCAGCCGAGCAGCATGAGGATACCGGCCGCGAGGTTCTCGCGCACCGGAGCTTCCGTCGGGGCCCGACGGTAGCCGCGGTTACTGAGCGGATTTCCGCACAGATCGAGCATGAGCTGGACCTTGTACAACCCCTCGAGCGCGTCGTCGACGCGAATCAGGTACGAGACATCCGGGTGATCTTTGTCGACGCTGGGGCGGCGGTTATGGTTGTGGTTGAACCAGTCGACGATCGCATCCTTCGCCTTGAGGTTAGTGAACTGCGAGTTCGTGAAGACTTCGCGATCTTGTGGGAGTTTGCCGTAGATCGTCGTGAGGCGGAAGGTCTGAAACACGTCCATCAAACTCTTCCACTTGATGTCGGCGAGCTCCTGGTACATGGACTTCTCATTATGGCACTCGAAGCTGTACAAAAGTTTGAACACGCGGCTCGCTGTACGCGAATGGAGAATGACTTTGAGAGCAACGAGAGCGTCGTCAGTGGTAAAAGCTACGCCACCTTTCTGTGGGTTTACGGCCGCAACCCCTTGATTCAAAAGCTCCGTGGCGAGGATTTCCTCGAGGCCCGTGGGGCAGGAAGCGAAGTATTCAACAGTATGTTTTTCCAAGAG
>JBKHVY010000189.1:0-4754 GCA_046569805.1 Bacteriovoracia bacterium
CTCGGCGAACGTGAAGAAGTACCCGAAGCTCGGGAACCTCCTCCAGCGCATGCTCTCGAACCAGGCGAGCTACCTTTACCGGCACACGCAGATCGTCACCTACGTGAGCCTTCACATCGTGCGCAACATCGACTGGGGCACACCGGAGCAGGAAGAGAAGATCAAGTTCATCGCCTTCTTCCACGACATCGCTCTCGAGAACGACCGACAGGCGGTGATAAAAAGCAAACTCGAGCTGCGCTCGGCGGAGCTCGATCCGCGCGAAAAGCAGCTGGTCGAAAAGCACGCCCAGCTTGCGGCCGAACTCGTCCACAAATACCCTCACGCTCCGATGGGTGCCGACCAGATCATCCGCCAGCACCACGGTGTCTTGAACGGCGTCGGATTTTCCGATCACTTCGGCGCCAACCTCTCTCCCATGGCCATAGTGTTTGTAGTGGCGGAAGAGTTCACAAGAATTATTGTGCAAGCGGAGAACGGCCCATTTAATGGGCGAGAGATGGTCCGCGAGCTCCGAAGCGCCTTCCCGACGGCGCGCTTTCAGAAGATCATCGATCTCCTCGAAACCATTACTTTCTAGTCCGCGTCTAGGCCCTTCGGACGTCTTGCGCTGAGATTATGTTAAGAAAACTCGAACATCCGCCGACAATGTCATCATGAGTGACCAACGCTGCCTCATCTGCAAATACCTCGGAGACCACGCCCACAAGACCTTGTCCAAGGACAAGATCTTCCGTGAACGTGGTACCGACCTCGTTGTCCCCCTGTGCTACACGCATTCCTGGGAACTCTTCCGCTCGGGCCAGAGAAGTTTCCTCGCCAAGTACCGCCACAACTTCATGCAGTTCTACGGCACGGAGACGGAGTCGGAGCTAATCGACTTCATCAAGGGCACGGGAGCGAAGGGCTTCGACCGCTGGGCTGCCTAGGCGAGAGCCGCGATGTAACTCACCCACGCATCACAGTTCTCGCCGATCTCCGAAGGCGTATAGATACCGTTGCCACCGCCCTTGTCGTCGTCCCCTTCCCAGAACGCGATCGAGCGTGAGAAACCGGCTTCTTCGAGAAGCTCGCGCAGTTCCGCGATGGTCCACAGGCGCCAGTCGTAGGTAAAGACGTTCTCGAACTTCTTTCCTTTGGCGTCGCGGAAGTGGATCGCAAACGTACACTCGGCCGTGATCGGATTAAAGCTCTGGCACTCCCAGTAGTACGTGAGGTCCTTCATCTTGCGCACATCGGTGACGATCTTCTGACTCTCCGGACCGCCAAAGAGGTCCATGAAAAATACTCCCTGCTTTCCGAGGCCCTGGCGCACGCGCTTGAAGTACGCCAAGAGCTGCGAGCGACGCTTGAAGATGAAGTACGAGAAGTTAAACGCGCAGATGACGTCCACGGTGAAGGGCTGCTTGTCCATGACGTTGGCTTCGAGGTACTGCATGCGTGCCTGCTGGGGCTTCTTGAGCTTACTCCAGTGGCGCTCCGTCCCCATCGCAATCGGCTCCGGGTCGTGGTCGATGCCGAAGGCTGCGGCGCGCGCTGACTTCTGGACCCAGGAGCATGAAATGGCGCCGGTACCGCAGAAGTCTTCGCGCAGTGTGAGCGGATAGCGGCCATGGAGCTTCTTGAACCACTGGCGCATGAAATCGACTTCCGTGTCAGGCGTCTGAACCGCCCGCTCGTACCAGTCGTACTTCGTTTTAAGATCTAACTCGCGCTTCATGCCAGCTCCTGCTCAACCCAGTGGCGCAGCGGATGCTGCTCGGCCACCAGAAGTCGTAAAATTTGGTGAAAAAGTTTCTTATCATTATGCGATAAGTTCCACAGTAATTGACCTAGTATTTCGCCGCTCCCCGTGCGGAGCTCAAGAAAACTCACCAGAGGCGCGTCCACTAAGCGCACCTGCTCCATCGCGGCCCAGCGCACGAAGGCCCGCGCCTCGGGCACGCCGGGCCTGGGCTTCACCTCTACAGGCACTTCGATGCCGTCGAAGGCCACGACGAAAAAATCCCGTCGCCAGCGCAGTGGGAGCTTCACAATAAAAAGTGCGGCGACGAGCAGCTCGGCGTACTCGAGGATCCCCTGCCCCTGCGCCAGCATACGTAAGGCGACGGCACCAACAATGTTGTATGCATCCCGGGGATCGATGAGCTGCATGATTTGAGGAACAACTTGCAAGTGCTTCAAGAGCACCGGCAGCGCGTAGAGCGCCACGAGGCCCCAGGAGATCTGCTTCTTCCCGAACTGGTAGCGCTTGGTCATGGCGAGGAGCTTCTGTTCGTCGCTAAGATGCTTGAGGCGCTGCCCGCGCGGATCACTCCGCAGCTCCTTCTCGAGCGCTCGGCGAGCCTTCAGCGTGGAGATCTTCTGTTGGATCAGCGACTCGCTCGCGGCTTCGACCGGGGGAGCGTCAGGGAGATCCGCAAGGGAAATCCCCGACGACGCTTTCTTCTCATCGGATTCCAAGTCTGCCTCTAGAGCATATCCCGGATAATGCTAACAGACTCTTCGATGACCGGATCGATCTTAAGGCCCTTACTGAACTCCTCGAACTTTTCTTGGGCCACTTTCTCTTTCAGGCTATCGAGAGACTTCACGGCGATGTTCTTACTCTCTTCTTCCTTCTCGAGGGCATCGGCGCGCTCCTTCACTTCCTGGCGATCTTTCAAGAACGCCGTCATGGTAAGGCCCTTCGTCGTCAGCTTGCGACGCTGGTCGTACCAGCTCACTGTTTCGCGGATTTTCTTAAACCGTGGATCGCTAGCGACGCGCTTCTGAGAATTCTCAAGAACTTTTGCCTTCACGTACTTCGGCTTCCAGCTCTTAAACGGCACGGGCTTGACCTTTGCCCACGGAATCGAGTGCTTCAGGAACTGCTCACCACTTTCGAGGTGGGCGTACGGATCCGGAAGAATGATGTCGGGCGTGACACCCTTGTATTGCGTCGACGCGCCGTTCACACGGTAGAACTTCTGAATCGTGATCTTCAGAGCGCCCAGGGGTGAGTACGACTTCATCGCTGGTGAAACGTAGTTATCGAGGTCCACGACGAGCTGGACCGTTCCCTTGCCGTGAGAGAATTCACCTCCGACGACCATCGCACGACCGTAGTCCTGCAGGGCCGCGGCGACGATCTCCGACGCTGAGGCCGAGAAGCGGTTGATCAGCACCACCACCGGCTTGTCGAACTCCACTGAGGGATCCTGATCGGCGAGGATCTCCACGGAGCCCGTCGATGCCTTGACCTGAACGATCGGGCCTTTCTCAATGAAAAGCCCGGAGATCATACGAGCGTCCTCGAGAGCACCACCGCCGTTATTTCGTAGATCCAGGATAAGGCCCTGGACGTTTTCTTTCTTAAGCCGGATGAGCTCCTTACGAACGTCGTCAGTACAGTTGCGACCGTTGCGGTCGTTAAAGTCACGGTAGAACTTCGGCACGTTGATGTAGCCGACCTTTGTTTTCTGGGCGGTGTTCTCGATGACAGTACCCTTCACGTAAGAGTCTTCGATCTCGACAACGTCGCGGATGATTGGCACTGTTTTTACGAGGCCATTAGACTTTTTCACGGTCAGGCGAACCTCTGATCCCTTCTTGCCGCGGATGAGCTTCACCGCATCTCTGAGCGGCATGTCGACCACGTCCACGGGCTCATCACGTCCCTGTCCGACCTTTAGGATCGTGTCTTCGGCGTCGAGTTCTTTGGTTTTCCAAGACGCCGAGCCGGGGACGATGCGCTCGACTTTAATGTAGGATCCTTCTTCGCGCAGGATCGCGCCGATCCCCTCGAGCTTCCCGGACATGTCGATGTCGAAGTCTTCCTTCTCCTCCGGGATCAGGTAGTTCGTGTGCGGGTCGAAGACGCGAGCGATGGAGTTGTAGAACTTATCGAGCTTGTCGTTCTTCTTCTCATCCTTCAAGCGCTGGATGATCTTGGTGTAGCTCTCCGCCGTTTTCTTACGCGCCTTGGCCTCCAGGGCCACGTCGTCGAGCTTCTTCAGATCTTCGCCGTCGGCCGCGCTCTTTTTCTTTTTCTTCTTCGAGGACTTGGCTTCCTCGGCGGTCTTCGCCGGATCCTGATCACGCTCTTCCTTGAGGTCCGCGAGGCGGCTCATCACGTCGTACTTGAGCACCTTCTCCCACAACTGGCGCAACTCTTTTTCGTTCTTTGAGAATTTGCGCTTCTCCACATCTGTTTCGAGGAGATCATTCTTGTTGTAGTCCAAGGGCTTCGCGAGGATCTCTGTGATCCATCCCTCAACTTGAGTCAAGCGCTTGGTGAACAGCTGGGTCGTCGTCTCAAGCACGGCAAGCTGGCCCGCCTGGAGTTGGTCGTCGAGCGTGAGTTCGTGAACCCGCAGCGCCTGAACATCGGCTTCCGTGAGGAACTGTTTTCCGTAGTCGATGCGCTCAAGATAGAGCTTGAAGGCTTCTTTTGAGAGATCGTTGTCGATGGACTTGTTCGCCAGGTGCATATTCTCGAGCGCCCCCTTGAGGATGTTCCCGAGGACGACCTCGCGCGAGAAGTGCGGATCCTTACGAACGATGGAGCCATGGACGGAGCTCTCTTTCTCCTGCTTCTCAGATGAAAAGAGGCCCTGCCCCCAGACGCTGAGAGAGAAAGAAACCGACAAAAGGAGTGTTAGGGGTAGGAACTTCATAGGGGCCTCATAAGGAGAAATAAGCTTCAGAGTATTGTCCCTCCCACTGCGGGTGAGAGGCAAGAATAATTACGCGCTTACCTAGGGGTGGAGCGC
>JBKHVY010000190.1:0-4708 GCA_046569805.1 Bacteriovoracia bacterium
AAGCTCAACTGAGGCCTTGTGCAGCTTATAAGCTTCTAAGAGCTCCAAATAGGAATGGTGTAGGTCGCCGTGAAGCAACCCAAGTCCTTGTTGGAGTGCCAGGGGGGTTGAGGCATTCAGAAACAAATCTAGTCCCTCAACCTGAGAAAGGGTGAGCTTCTTGTTTTGCAAAGCACGCAAAGAAAATTCACCAGGCTTCGCAGGACGAACGAAAGAAAAATGGGCGAAAAGACCTAGAATCCGCTCTATGTTAAGCACATTACCGTGAACATAAAGTTCGAGCATATTCTCACCGGTATAGCTCGCCGGTGAGGAAAAGAAACAAAAACAGATGTCGTCGATCTTCTCACCACCACTCAGCAAGAATGATCGATACATCATCCTTGGTTTGATTTTGGCGAGTGGCTTAGAAAATACAGACTGAAGATCTGATAAAACAAAATTTCCTGAAATTCGTATGACGGCGATGGCAGAGTTCGCGTGTGCCCCAGAGGCACACGCAACAATCGACATCCCATCGTGAATCATACAACGACAGGCTTATCACTTGAGATTTTAAACACCAAAAGCTGCTGTCCAATCCCAAGGACCGTTGAAACGAAAATATAGAGCGACAGACCCGAAGGAAGATCCTTCATGATGAAGCCGAAAATCAGTGGCATGAACATGAAGATTTTCTTTTGTACTGGGTCTGTAACTGTTGTCGGTGTGAGCTTCTGCTGCATGAACATAGCACCCGCCATGAGCACCGGAAGAATAAAGTACGGATCCTTATTCGACAGATCTGTTAACCAGCCAAAGAATGGTGCATCCACGAGCTCAACCGCAGAGTAAAGAACCTTATAGAAAGCGAAGAATACCGGGAGCTGGAGCAACATCGGCAAACAACCACCAAGCGGGTTCGCTCCTGAGCGCTTGAAAAGCTCCATGCTTTCCTTCTGCATCCGCATTGGATCATCCTTGAACTTCTCGCGAAGTTTTGTAAGTTCCGGCTGAATGATCTGCATCTTCTTCATACTCACAAAGCTTTTGTACTGAAGAGGGAATGTTACAAACCTAACCACAAACGTGAGGAAAATAATCGCAACGCCGTAGTTTGGAATTAGAGAATAGAAGAACTGCAGTCCGCGGAGGATGAGTTCTGCAAAAAAGCCCCAGAAGCCAAAATCGACCGCATGCTTAAGATTGCGTCCCAAAGACGTAAGATAATTATACTCTTTCTTTACGTAGAGAAGATCGAAGCTAAGTTCGCTGACAGTATAATTAGGGAATAGCTGAAAGCGATTATCTGTGAGGGTACGAACAACTAGGCCAGGCGCCTTATCAAAGCTAACACCAAACAAGTGGTAGTTAAAATCGATGCCAGCCCAACTAACAGTAGTATCGAGCAGCTCTTCGTCGCCAATCGTCCAGAGATTCAGACTGTCGTTATAAAATGCAAACTTCCGCTCTTGTCCATTCTCGAGCTTTTTTTCGAGGGATTGGAAGTTCAAGCGGTACTTAAACTCAGCGGGCGCTGTGATTTTGAAGCTTACCTTTTCAGTCCCAGACATCGTTATGGATGCCATAACGCCAGTTGCGGCGTCTTTCCCAACCCACACCGACTCAGAAGACTCAACGGTTTCAAAGTTCATAACCTGAAAGCTCTTACCTTCAGGGGCGATTTCAATTTTAAAAGGGCTGGCAACACCGACAATCTCATCAAACTTAAAGCGAGCCTGCTGGTGAGACATGGCGCTTACACTTAAGTCATTGTTTATACTGACAGACGAGGCTGCGCCGCCAAGCGTTATGGTCTCAAGTTTTTTTAGTGGTTCTATAGGACCAGCAGTTGTAACTGAACCAGAATCACCAGTGCCAGCAGGTGCTGCAATCCCCTGATCAGAGACTGTCGCTGGTGTCTGAATCGGTTGCGATCCGAAGTAAAATTGCCAGCCAAACAAGATCATTCCTGAAAGGACGATAGCAATAAGAGCGTTTTTTTGATCTGAGCCCATAATTTATTCCTTCAAATTCATATCAGGCACGGGATCATAGCCACCAGGGTGCCAAGGATTACAACGTAATATTCGTTTAAGTGTGTACCACACCGCCCGAGGAACTGAAAACCGTTCAAAGCACTCATAACCATAGTGAGAACAACTTGGATGAAAGCGACATTGTCCCCCTAAAAAAGGAGAAAGGACGACTTGGTATGCGCGAATGAGGAGCTGAAGTAATAACTTCATAGAGAGCTAAGAATGCTCCTAAAGGAAGACCGGAGCTTTGATTCATCTCCAATCTTTTGAGCAGCAACAACAAGGAGATCAAGACCGTGAATCATTTTATGAGGGCTTAACCTGAATTCCTCTCTCAAAATACGCTTAATTCTATTTCGCTTAACCGCTCCACCTTGCTTCGTGGATACACTTAAACCCAAACGAGAGTGAACATGACCCAAGCGAGAGGCTTTAGAATAGACAACAAGCGGAGGAACAAAGCTTTTTCGGCTTTGTTCCCGCAGGTATTCGAAATCTTTTTTTTTCTGGATTCGGTAGGTCTTTGAGAATTTTAAAGACTTACCTTCAAGAATCACTTCGTTCCAGTCGACGCAGTGAGATTCTTGCGTCCCTTCGCACGACGACGATTGATGACATCACGGCCGCCTTTAGTGGACATGCGCTTAAGGAATCCGTGGTCACGGAGGCGTTTAGTTTTCTTTGGTTGCCAAGTTCTAATTCTCTTCATGGTAATCCTTCCAAGGGGCGAACATTTAAAGGTCTCTATGGGTACCGGAAATTGACATAGCGGTCAATAATATTTGTATTTTGTGACTCTAGTCAGCCGGGAATTGTTTACGGGTTTAGTTGAAAATCGGCCAGCACAATGTTACCTAACCCAACCATAAATTTTTGACTGCGGACACATGACCCAAAAATTTCTATTTGATCAATTTTTGAAGTGGGAAGACGAAAAAGATGCTCAAAGCAGTCTTTTAGCTACACAAAACACCACTGCTCAACCAGCGCCCCAACGCAGCGAGTCTCCTAACCCAACATCTCAGCCACTCAGCGTTGATATTGATGAATTAAAGCTACTTGGCCATGAGCTCAAAGAATCTATCAGAAACTATGTAAACTCTGGTCAGTTCTCAGCGTACTTCTCAGACACATTCACAGTATCGGGCCTTGATAGTCAGACCATCGAATTCACAATCACCACGCCTTTCATAAAAAGAGTTATTGAAAGCCAGTATTTGACGGTTGTTAAGAAATGCATTCTAGAAACCCTAGGCCGTGAGTATGCCATCGAGTTCAAGGTCCTTGGCGTGCGGACAACAAGTTTAAGCTCAAACGATGAAAGTATCTTAAAGAGCTTACAAACACCTGATCTCACTAAGAAAGGTGCTAGTGCCCGCGAGAATACCTTCATTCTTCCTGAACTCATTCCAACACAACAAGATAAGCAAAATAAAATTGCTGGTCTTGCCATGGATCAGAATGAATTGCGGCCCGCTCATGGGATTATAGATCCCAACAAGAAGTTTTCGAATTTCGTCGTGGGCTCGTCCAATAACCTTGCGAACGCGTCAGCGCTCGCCGTGGCACGAGACCCGGGGATGATCTACCCGAGCCTTTACCTCTATGGAAACTCGGGCCTCGGAAAAACCCACCTGATTCATGCCATTGCAAATCATATCCTAGAGCACAGACCGGGACTTAAGGTCTGCATCGTTTCGTTCAACAACATGATGAACGAATTCATCGAGGCGACGCGTGAGAACAAGAGCCTCGAGTTCCGAAAGCGCTACACCCAAGGCGTGGATGTTCTTATCATTGATGACATCCACGAGCTCTCGGGCAAAACCGGCACGCAGGATCAAATCTTTCACATCTTCAACGACCTCAGTAGTCGCAAGAAGCAGCTGATCTTCACGTCCGACAAGACCCCGAAAGAGATCGTTGGTATCGAGGAACGGATCCGTACGCGGCTCGCCTCCTCTCTTTCTATCGAGATCCAACAGCCCGATCTCGAAACGCGAATCGCGATCCTGAAGACCAAGGCCCAGGAGAAGGATTTCTACATCGACGATGCCATCGTAAACTTAATCGCGAAGTGTGTTAAAACCAGTGTCCGAGAGCTCGAAAGCTCGTTAGTGCAGCTCAAGGGTTACTACGACATCATGCACGTGGACATCGACCTCCAGCTCGCGCGCGAGTACCTGAAGCTCGACGAACAACTCGAAAACCACAAGCTGATCACGCCTGAGAGCATTACCAAGACCGTTGCCAGCTACTTTAAAATTCCTCTAGGTGACATCCGCGGGAAATCTAAGACGAAAGAGATCGCCTTGGCGCGCCAAGTAGCGATGTACTTGATCCACCAGCACCTGCGGAAAACGCTTCTCGACATCGCTCTTTTCTTCGGCAAAAAAGATCACACGACGCCGATGTACAGCCTCGAGGTTGTGAAAAAGAAAATGAAGAACGATCCGCACTTCGCCCAGCAGCTGCTCGATATCGAAAACCAGCTCTAGGTTTCATTTAAGATCCCAACATTTCCACAGTTCCACGTTAACAAGGCGTGCGTATTTGCATTCCTCGGCCTTTCCCCAAGTTCTCCAGGTGAAAATGGGGATAACTAGCTTGACCTAGGCCAGATGAAACAAAGCGTAGAAATGAAATTCGTTTGGAGATGGGGAATGGCTGTCGAGAGGAGTGAGGATTTT
>JBKHVY010000191.1:0-4680 GCA_046569805.1 Bacteriovoracia bacterium
CGACCGCGTGGTGCCGATGGACTGGGTGAAGCGTGACTACGCGAGGAAAGCGTTCCAGCTGTTTCAGGGGGACTACTCTGTCACGGCCCGGCAGCTTGGAGTAAGTCAGAAAACATTGAGAGTGTGGCTTGCGGCTTAGTGGGCAAGGATGTGGATGAGTCGGACCTCTTCCACGTGGCCGTTGACCTGGTGTTCGCGCAGGTAGGCGTTGAGCTCGTCTTGGATTTTCTGTGTGAGGATTTGTCGCCCCTCGGGAGTCATGGGGAAGGCCGGGATCACTGGCTCGAGCGTCAGCACCAGGTGGTCGCGTAATGAAAACTCTTCGCGCAGTAACCAGATACGTGTCGCACGGTTCGAGGTGATGAGGCTGACGTCGATCATGAGCGCGCGCAGTTCGTTGATCCCTTCGACATAGACCGGGACTTTCACACTATTGAAGAATACTTCACGTTCAGTCTTCTTGTAGTACTCAGGGCGGTCGTAGCTGTCGACTTCGGCTTCCGCCGACGCTGGAGCACGACCGGCGAAGTATTTTTCTTTGAGGATGGTCCGGGCGTTAAAGGAGATGCCCACCAGCGACAGGAGCGAGCCCACCGTGAACACGGAGAGGACCATGAAGTGCGCGGGCTTCAGTGCGCGGGCCCAGTTGACGAGGAATAAGAGAGGAGTGATGACAGCGATGCCGATGGCTTTCAGCGGCGACTTGTCTTTAGTTTTCTTGAAGGCCTTCGTGCCGGCGTCGATCGCCTGTGCGAGAATGCCCTTGTAGTCGATCTGAATCTTCGGCCTGGCCCTGAGGGCAGCGATCTGGCTTTTCACCCATTGAGGAAAGTTCCGGACGAAAGACACGGCCGCAATAAGGTGCTGGTTGATGTTCCTGAAAAACTTCTGAACCGGTGCTGGAATGAGTTTAAGGAACAGCATTGCGATCTTGGAGCCGATCCAAAACACCAGGCGGTTCACGAGGTCTTCGAGTTTAGTTAACAGTTCCATCGGTGATCCTATCGGGAGCTTCGCGAACGGACTAAAGCCGCGGACAAGAACCGTCAGGAATTTCTTGCCGAGGCCCCCGAGCTGTCTAATCCTCGGCCCCGGAGCGCGCCGAAACGGAGACTGACCTTTGGGTCGGAGGATGTCATGAAATCGATGCTCGCAGTTCTCACGCTCGTTTTTACAAGTGCCTGTAGCATGGCCCCGCACAGAAGTTATCTGACAGAAATGGAAGAGGACGACTCATCGCTCTTCGAGCCACGCACGGACTTCGTGGTGGTCCCCGGTGACACGGGCCGCGACTACCGCTCGGCCCAGGAATGGAAGCGGCGAATCCCCGCCAGCGAATCGATGCGCCGGCGCGAGCTCGAGGAACGGGCGATCGAGCAGGACCTCGTGCGCCTAGAGAACGCGCAGAGTGAAGCGGCCGCCCGACACTACCAGCAGTTCCGCGCGCGCCTCGGCTCGACCTCGGAGCGCATCTACTTTCTCCAGCTTCCGGGCCACGCCGCGCGGGAGGAGTACCTCGCGGCGCGAGGCCTCGTGGCCGAGTCGCCGGTGCTCCCGCAAGAAAGGTTCTGGGCCGCGGAGCAAAGCGAAGTCGTGGTTGGGATGACGAAAGATGACGTGCTCGAGTCTTGGGGCAGCCCGGACCGCGTGGACGTTGCCGGAAACCCTCGAAATGAGAATGAAAGATGGCGCTATAATCGAAATGGTGCAGTGAAGTATATTTTCATTGAGGGTGGCGTCGTTGAGGGTCTAACTCACGGTCGCTAGAGGACAAGCCGTCTCTCCCTTGTTACTATGGGCGCTCGCCATAACTCCAAGGGAATACGATGGAATACACCCTCGAATTTGAAAAGCCGGTCTTTGAACTCGAAAACCAAATCAGAGAGCTGAAGGAATCTTCATCGAAGATCGACCTTTCGGCCGAGATCCAGGCCCTCCAGGCCAAGGTCGACGGCTTGATCAAGGAGATCTACAAGAACCTCTCTCCCTGGGAGCGTACACTCCTTTCGCGCCATCCAGCGCGGCCCCATGCCATCGACTACATCGAAAAGATCGTCTCCGACTTCCACGAGATCCACGGCGATCGTCGCTTCAACGACGACCCATCGATGGTCTGCGGCTTCGGCTACATCGAGGGCCAGCGCGTGGCGGTGATGGGCATCGAGAAGGGCCGCAAGACGCAAGAGAAGATCCGTCGCAACTTCGGCATGGCGCAGCCCGAGGGCTACCGCAAGGCCCTGCGCCTGATGGAGATGGCGTCGACCTTCGGCGTTCCGGTTCTGACGTTCGTGGACACGCCGGGCGCGTACCCGGGCATCGGCGCCGAGGAGCGAGGCCAAGCACAAGCGATTGCAGAAAACCTAGAGAAGATGTTCGGCGTGAAGGTTCCGATCGTCACCGTCGTCATCGGTGAGGGCGGCTCGGGCGGAGCCCTCGGCATCGCCATCGCCGACCGCGTGCTGATGATGGAGTACAGCGTGTACTCGGTCATCTCACCGGAGTCCTGCGCCTCGATCCTCTGGAGCGATCCGAAGATGGCCGAGACGGCGGCGAACTCCCTGCAGCTCTCGCCGAACAAGGCGGTCGAGCTCAAGGTCATCGACGGCATCATCAACGAGCCGGTCGGCGGCGCCCACCGCTACCCCGACGTCGCGATCGCCGCAGTGAAAGACACCATCGTCCGCGAGTTCGCGGCGCTGAAGAAGCTCCCGCTCGAGCAGCTCCTGAACGAGCGCTTCGCGAAGTTCCGTCGCATGGGCAACGACACCATGATCAACGTGAAGGATGTGCCATGAGCGTGTATTCCATGACCGGCTTCGGCCGCGGTGAAGCGGCGGGGCCTCGATGGAACATCGTCGTTGAAATCAAGACCGTTAATAATCGTTTCAAAGATTACCGCTTCAAGATGGGTTCGAGCCTCGCATCGCTGGAGTTCGATCTGCGAGGTCTCCTCGAGAAACAGTTCAAGCGCGGCACCTTCGACGTCGCCGTCACGTACCAGAAGAAATCGGAAGCTCAAGCCGAGTCGAACCTCGATCCCGAGAAAGTGCGTGTGTGGCTCAGCGCGATCCTGCCCTTACTCGACGGCCGCGTCCCCGTAAGTGTTTCGCCGACGGATTTTTACCGGCAGGACTTCATGAAGGACGAGGAGGGCGACAAGGGCCAGGAGCTCGCACCGCTGGTGCTCGAAGCCTTTAAGAAAGCCGTCGAGCAGCTCAAGGTCTCTCGCCGCAACGAAGGCACCTCGCTGATTGAGAAGCTTAACGAACACCTCGCGGTGTACGAAAAGCTCCTCCTGAAGAACGAAGAGCTCAAAGGTCAGTACCCGGAGATGATGCGCGAGAAGCTCAACTCCAAGCTTGCGGAGCGCCTCAAGGACTTCCAGGTCGACCAGGGTCGCCTTATGCAAGAAGTGATCTTCTACCTCGAGAAGCTCGAGATAGACGAGGAGATCAATCGGGCAAAGATCCACGTGGCGAAGCTCCGCGAGGTCATGCAGGGGACTGGCGAAGTGGGCCGGCAGATCGATTTCCTGCTCCAGGAGCTGGGCCGCGAGACGAACACCATGGGGTCGAAATCTGCCCACATGGAAATTTCGCAAAACGTGGTAGAAATGAAGGTACAGCTCGAAAAAATCCGTGAACAAGCGTTGAACCTGGAATGACCCAAAAGGCCGAACAGTCTCGTCTCATCGTCATCTGTGCCCCCTCTGGCACCGGGAAGAGCACACTCTTAGAGCGCCTCAAGGAAGAACACCGCGAGCTCCAGTGGTCGGTCTCGTGTACTACGCGCCCCATGCGCGCCGGTGAGGTCGACGGCCGTGACTACCACTTCATCACGCGCGAGGACTTCGAGCAGCGGATCAAGAACGACGACTTCATCGAGTGGGCAAAGGTCCACTCGAACTACTACGGCACCTCGAAGACGTTCGTCGCCGAGGGCCTGGGCCAGGGCCAGGCGCTGCTCTTCGACCTCGACGTCCAGGGCGCCGATGCGATGAAGCGCATCTACGGTGCGGCGGCGAAGGTGATCTTCATCCAGCCGCCGTCCATCGCGGAGCTCGAGAAGCGCCTGCGGGGCCGCGCCACCGACGCGCCGGCCGTGATCGAGGAGCGCCTGAAGAACGCCCGCAGTGAACTCACGCGCGCCCACGACTACGACTACCTCGTGACGAACGACGTCGTCGAGCGCGCCTACCAGGAGCTCGCGGCGATCGTGCGTGGCCTCCTCGGAAAGGCCCACTGATGTACTCCGAGCGGATTAACTTCTCCCACGAACCCAACCTCTCGATCGACGAGCTCGTGCGCCGCTTCGAGACGGCGAACCCGGAGGTCGACGGGGAGGCGCTCAAGAAGTGCTACGAGTTCGCGGAGCAGAAGCACATCAAGCAGAAGCGCAGCTCCGGCGAGCCCTACATCATCCATCCGCTCAACGTCGCCGCGACGCTGGTGAAGCTGAAGATGGACCTCGACAGCGTGATGGCGGGGCTCCTCCACGACATCGTCGAGGACTGCGAAGTTCCCCCGGAGGAGATCGAGCGGCTCTTCGGCAAGAGCGTCGCCCAGATCATCGTCGGGTGCACGAAGATCTCGAAGATCAAGTTCAAGAGCAAGGAAGAGTCCCAGGCCGAGAACTTCCGGAAGATGGTCGTCGCGATGGCGCAGGACCTCCGCGTGATCA
>JBKHVY010000192.1:0-4660 GCA_046569805.1 Bacteriovoracia bacterium
AAAGTACAACAGAAACTTAAACTTCAAGATCCACAATGGATCGTCGTCGATGAAGTTCTCGGCATGGCCCTCACCTGGGCCATCGCTCGTCCCCAAAGCGCCCTCGAGTGGGGACTGTGTTTCGTCGCGTTTCGCTTCTTCGATATCGTAAAAATTTGGCCCGCCTCCTACTTAGACAAAAGTGTTAAAAATGGAGCAGGTACAATTTTGGACGACACTGTTTCCGGAATTTTTGCAGGAACAATTGTACTACTCCTTGGAAATTTCTTCCTACGCTCTTAGTCAATTACTCTAAGTTTTTGATTACTTGGGCATCCGTAATTTTTCCGTAGATTTGCAGTAAAAGCCCTTGGCACTAACGCCAGGGGGTGTTAGCTTGAATTTACACACACCTCCGAAATCATTGACCACAAGGGGAGACAGCATGGCTTTTAACAGCACTTTCGAAAACAGCGGTGACGCAAGCAACAAGAAAAAGGCGCTCGAACTCGCGCTCTCAAGTATTGAGAAGCAATTCGGCAAAGGCGCTATCATGCGTCTCGGAACTGACCAAGTTCAGGAACGAATTCCCGCAATCTCGACTGGTTCAATCGGCCTTGACCTCGCTCTCGGAATCGGTGGTATCCCACAAGGTCGTATCATCGAGATCTACGGCCCGGAGTCTTCTGGTAAAACGACTCTCACTCTTCACATCGCAGCAGAATGCCAGAAGATGGGCGGAACCGTTGCCTTCGTCGACGCTGAACACGCACTCGACACATCTTACGCATCGAAGCTTGGTGTTGATGTGACAAACACTCTTATCTCTCAGCCCGACTCAGGTGAGCAGGCCCTCGAAATCGCCGACATGCTCGTCCGCTCTGGAGCCGTTAACCTCCTCATCGTCGACTCGGTAGCAGCACTCACTCCGAAAGCCGAACTCGAAGGCGAAATGGGCGACAGCCACATGGGTCTCCAAGCTCGTTTGATGAGCCAAGCTCTGCGTAAGCTCACGGGCTCAATCTCGCGCTCGAACTGTACAGTGATCTTCATCAACCAGCTTCGTATGAAGATCGGTGTGATGTTCGGTAACCCTGAAACCACGACTGGCGGTAACGCACTTAAGTTCTACGCCTCTGTCCGCATGGACATCCGCCGCATCGGCGCGATCAAGGACGGCGAGAACACAACGGGCTCACGCACACGCGTGAAAGTTGTTAAAAACAAAGTGGCGCCTCCATTCAAAGAAGTCGAATTCGACATCATGTACGGCGAAGGCGTCTCGAAGACGGGTGATCTGCTCGACATCGCTGCCAACGAAGGCATCATTGAGAAAGCCGGTGCTTGGTATTCGTACAACAATCAGAAAGTTGGCCAGGGCCGCGAGCAGTCAAAGGTCTACCTCCAACAGAACCCGCAGATCATGGAAGAAATTCGCACGAAAGTTCTCGCGAAGCACAACATCGGCAAGCCGACGGAAATCGCAAAGGTCGACATGGCGACTGGTGAAATCAAGGACGAGGTCGACGCCAAGCCCGCGAAAATGAAGAAACAGTAATCATCAGAGGTAGGGCCCTTCGGGGCCCTTTCTTTTTATGAAATCCACCGCCTACCAATACGCTCTCTACCTTCTCTCAGCGCAGGATTATTCGGAGTTCAAGCTTCGCCAGAAGCTGCGACTGAAGCAATTTGAGGCTGCCGAGATCGACGAAACTCTCCAGAAATTGATCGAGAAGAACTACCTGCGTGAAGAAGAGTACAAGCGACTGCTCGCGCGCCGCTGGATCGCCAAGGGCTATTCCGACAGCATGATCAAACGCCGAGGAGAACAGGAACAGCTGACTTTCACCAGCGATGAGCTCCTGGCCTTGCGCAGTGACATGGATCGCAGTGCCGAAGATACCATCGGTCTTCTGGTACAAAAGAAAATGCGTGGCCGAGAGATCCCCACCGATCGCGAAGCCAAGCAGAAGCTCCGCGAAAAGGTCTCACGCTTTCTTATCTCGAAGGGCTACGGTTGGGACGAAGTCAAAAAGGCCGTGGACATGGCCATGAAGCCTAATTAACTCAGCGCACATATCTAGCGACAAACCCATGAGCGTGATAGCCTCAAATCCTCGATTTAATAGAGAGGAATACCTATGCGCGCCCAAGAAATCCGTAATGCTTTTTCCGATTATTTCCGCCGCCAGGGCCATGACAAGCACAAGTCCTCGAGCCTCGTCCCTCACAACGACAATACCCTTCTCTTTGCAAACGCTGGGATGAACCAGTTCAAAGACTACTTCGTTGGCAAGGCCACACCGACAAATCGCAGGGCCGTGACCATTCAGAAGTGTGTGCGCGCCGGTGGCAAACATAACGACCTCGAGAACGTCGGCTTCACCGCTCGCCATCACACTTACTTCGAGATGATGGGGAACTTTAGTTTTGGCGATTACTTCAAGAAAGATGCGATCAAGTTCGCCTGGGAACTCCTTACTGTTGATCTCAAAATCCCCAAAGAGAAACTCCGCGTAACCGTTCACGAGAGCGACGACGAAGCCCTCATGATCTGGCACAAAGACATGGGTGTTCCCCTCGAGTGGATCTACAAGCTCGGCGATAAGTCGAACTTCTGGGAAATGGGCGACGTCGGACCCTGCGGGCCCTGTACGGAAATCTTCTACGACCACGGTGAGAAGTTCTCGACCGGCACACCGGCCGGCTGCCAAGAGATCGACGACGAGGGTCGCTTCGTTGAGATTTGGAACCTCGTATTCATGCAGTACGAGAAGTACCGCGAGGGCGATGAGATTAAGCGCAAGTCCCTGCCGAAGCCGTCCGTCGATACGGGCGGTGGCCTCGAGCGCTTCGCCGCCGCTCTCCAGGGTAAGTACTACAACTACGACACTGATATCTTCGAACCCATCATGAAGGCGATCGGTAAGCTCTCGGGCAAGGACTACTACACGGCCACAAGCGAAGACACCAAATCGTCCTTCCGCGTAGTGGCTGACCATATCCGCTCATCGACGATGCTGATCACCGACGGCGTGATTCCCGCCAACGATGGTCGCGGCTACGTCCTCCGTCGCATTATCCGTCGCGCTGTTCGCCACCTTGAACTCCTCGGCATCAAAGACATCAGCTTCTACAAGCTCGTACCTGCCGTCTTCGAATCTCTGGGCCACGAGTACCCGGACAATGCCGCCAACGCGGCACTCGCCGAAAAACTCCTAAAGCTCGAAGAAGAGAAATTCCGCAAGACCCTCTCAACGGGCCTTGACCTCATCACGACAGAGATCAATGCTCTTAAGCCAGGACAACCATTCTCTGGCGACGTCGCCTTCCGCCTCTACGACACATTCGGCTTCCCACTCGACCTCACCGAAGTCATCTTACGCGAGAAGAACCTCACGCTCGACAGCAAAGCCTTCGACGCGGCCATGGCGAAGCAAAAAGAACTCTCGAAGAAGAGCGGCAAGTTCAAGGTCCAGGAAGACAACCTCAAGCTCTTCTACGGCATCAAGGAGAAGCACGGCGAGACGGTCTTCACCGGCTACACCGAATCTGAAAGCAAGGCCAAGCTCATCGCAAAAGAAGAGATCAACGGTGTTTATCACCTGGTCTTCGACCGGACTCCATTCTACGGTGAGGGCGGAGGCCAGCTTGGCGATAAGGGTGAGATCCTTGGTAAGGAAGGAAAACTTGCAACGATCAGTGACACCCAGAAGCCGGTTGATGGTCTCCATGATCACTTGTCCGAAGACGCCGATGCACTCGAAGTCGGCGCTGAATACGTCCTACGCATAAATCGCACTGAGCGCGAGCTCACAAAACGCAATCACTCGGCGACTCACCTCCTGCAGTCCGCACTGATCAAAGTCCTCGGGGGACACGTGAAGCAGGCCGGCTCGAGCGTGGGCCCGGATCGTCTGCGCTTTGACTTCACGCACTCCGAGGCGCTCAAGCAGTCGGAGATCCAGCAGGTCGAAGAACTCGTGAACGCTGCTGTGGCGAAACAAATGACAGTGAGTGCGGACGTGATGACGAAGGATGAAGCCACAAAGAAGGGTGCCATGGCGCTCTTTGGTGAAAAATACGGAGACAAGGTCCGCGTGCTTTCGATGGGAGACTTCTCCTGCGAGCTTTGCGGCGGAACGCACGTGACGAACACGGGCGACATCGGAGCTTTCAAGATTGTCGTCGAAACCTCTCTCGCGAGTGGTGTTCGCCGGATCGAAGCCATTACGTCGACGACGGCGATGGAGTGGCTCCTCAAGCGGTCCGCACTTTTGGCTGACCTCGAGCGCGACTTCGGCGCAAAAGAAGAAAAAGTCCTCGAGAAAATCTCCTCTCTGCAAGCAGAGAACAAGGCGAAGGCTAAAACCATCGAACAGCTGCAAGAGCAGGCGATGGCAGCTTCAGTCGCGAATCTCTTTAAGTCACTTGGCCACACCTCGGGCCGCGACGTGTTCCACGCGGACGCTTCATCACAAGACGTTGGTGGCCTCAAGAAGCTCGCTGACCTCTTCTCGGACAAGCACCCAACCGGTGTTGCTCTCATTACTCATAAGGACGGCGAACGCCTCACGGTCGTGCTCAAGGCACCCCGGGATGCGAAAGACATCGACTGCGGAAAGATCCTCAAGGAAACGCTTCCACTCATGGAGGGACGCGGCGGTGGGAAACCTGACAT
>JBKHVY010000193.1:0-4650 GCA_046569805.1 Bacteriovoracia bacterium
TTATCAGGCGCAGCTTCGTGTCTCCGAGGACAGGATTGTGGTCGCAAGTGACCGGGGTATTCTTCGCGAGTATTCACCGCAGCTGACACTTATGCACCAGTGGGACCTCGCACCTGGGGTGGAACTCAGTGCTCCACTTGTGAGCTCCCTGGCGATCTGGGTGGGAGATGAGCGGGGTGCGATACATCACGTCACAGCGACAGAGCGAAAGTCACGGACGCTTGCGGCCGGGAGTTCTATCAGCAGTGCACCGATTGCGGTCGGACATGGGGTTTGGGTTGCCTTCGACGAAGAGGGGCTCTTGCGGCTGATCGACGAAAACCTAAAAGCCATTCGTGTCGTGGCCATTCCATTTCAGCGAACTTTACTCGAGGTTCAGGCGTTTCAGTTCGACCAGCACCGGCTACTAGAAGTCACGTCAAACGGAGTTGTGAGTCTCGTCGACGGGGAAGGGAACATTCTCCTGAGTCAGGAAGCTCCGGGTGAATTTACCTGGGACATCCGACCGTCGCCGGTAGCGGAGACGCTCATGAGCGAGCGCCTCCCGGCCAGTGTCGGAAACTAAGCGAGGGCGGCTTTCACGAGATCGCTGGCGCGCTTACCGTCGAAGCGGCCTTTGATCTGCGGCTGAAGCTCTTTCATGAGAGACCCCATGTCCTTGGCGCCTGCGGCTTTAATCTGTTGGATCAGGGCGACGACTTCCGTCTCAGACATCGCTGCCGGTAGATAGCCCTTGAGGGCGTTGATCTCAGCTTCCGTTTCTAGACGCTGGGGCGAGCCGGCCGGAAACATTTCAAGCGAGTCCTGGAGCTTCTTCACGTGAGCAATCGCGACGGACTGATCGTCGATGGGCTTGGCGGAGGTATTGTTGTGGATGAAGGCAGCCTTGAGCATACGAAGCGCACTGAGCTTCACGGCGTCTTTGCTCTTCATCGCTTCTTTCATGTCGTTCGTGATCTGTTCTTGTAAGTTCATGGGGGATTACCTTTTCATGTTCTCCATCTGGAGATCGAGGTTGAGTTCTTTACTGGTTTTGAGCAGATGAAATGCGGATTGGAGATCGTCGATGTTCTTAGACTCGAGTCGGAACTTTTGGTCCATGTACTGCGACTTCACTTTTGACCCGGCGTCTTTGAGGATCTTGTTGATGATCTTCGCCTTGTCTTTATCAATGCCACTTACGAGCTTGATCGTCATCTTCTTCATCTTCATGCCGGTCGGCTCGATCGGAGACTCTTCGAGCCCCTTCACGCCCATGCCGCGTTTTCCCATGTTGGTCATAAGGATATCGCGCACGGCCTTCACTTTCGTTTCATCTTCGGCCCGAATTTCGATGAGGTTTTCTTTCTCTTTAAATTCGGCGCGCGCCTCCGAGCCCTTGAAGTCGAAGCGACCGAGCACAGTCTTCTCCGTTGTCAGGAGCGCGTTCTGGAGTTCCATTGTGTCAAGTTTGCAGACGAGATCAAATGAGGGCATGGCTTAGTTCCTTGTGTGGCCGGTTCCAGTGACGACGAAGCGGGTGGTGGTCATCTCCTGCGCACCCATAGGCCCGTAGGCGTGGAGCTTCGAGGTGGATATCCCGAGCTCAGCTCCAAGGCCCAGTTCACCCCCGTCATTAAAGCGAGTCGAAGCGTTTATGGCGAGGCACGAGGCGTCGATGTGGTTGAGAAACTCTTCGACGAGCCGCGGGTCCTCGGTCACGACCGCTTCCGTGTGGTGACTCCCGTAGCGCTGGATGTGGGCCAGCGCCTCAGCACTCGAGGCGACGAGCTTGAGGTTCATCGCTAGCGAGAGCCATTCCGTGTTCCAGTCTTCGGCAGTGGCGTGTAAGAGTCCCGGCACGAGCCCTTGGGAGTTTTCGCAAGCGTGGATCACCACGCCTTTCTCCGTGAGTTCGCGCAGAAGCTCGGCCAGGAGTTCTCGGGAAAAATCCCGGTGCACGAGCAGCGTCTCCATGGCGTTACATACTCCAGGTCTCTGCGTCTTGGCGTTTAGAACGATGCGTTTGACGTACTCCGGGCGCGCGTCGTGGTGCACGTAGATGTGGCACAGGCCTCGGTCGTGGGCCACGACCGGCATGGTGGCGTGCTGGCGCACATGGCGAATGAGCGCTTCACCCCCACGCGGAACCACCAGGTCGACGTAGGCGTTGAGCTTGAGGAGTTCATCCACGTCTTCGCGGGTTTCCACGAGCGTAATACTGCCGGCCGGGAGGAGATCCTTGGTGGCCGTCTGGATCAGATCAAAAAGAATGCGATTCGAATGCTGGGCTTCTTTTCCACCCTTGAGAATGATGGCGTTGCCGGATTTGATGGCGAGGGCCGCGCCATCGACGACGACGTTTGGTCGTGATTCGAAGATCATCGCAATCACACCGATCGGAATGCGCTGCTTTTGTATCAGAAGGCCATCCGGTCGCCGCGTTTCGGAGACGATCTGGCCTACCACCTGGGGAGCCGCGGCGATGCTCTCGAGGGCCCGCGCCATGGCTTCGATACTCTCATTCGTGAGCGTGAGCCGATTCTTGAGGGCCTCCCCGAGCTGAGTATTCGTCGTCAGATCGCGCTGGTTTTCGCTCAGAATTCTCTTTAGATTTTGGCGCAGCTGGTGGGCAATACTCTGGAGTGCTCGTTGGCGATCGGTTTCGCTCAGGGCCAGGAGGCGAGTGCTTGCAGACTTTGCCGTTTGGGCGGTTTGAAGGAGTGTCATGGGGTGGCCTTTAGAACGAAGAGGTTATCCTTGTGGATCACGACGTGCGAGGGCACGACGTCGAAGACTGTGACAAGGTCGCTACTTTTTTTTCCGGCGATCTTCGCCACGTCACGGCCCTCATACTCAACGATTCCGAGAGCAATGGTTTTTTGCTGGAACTTCACGGCGACGACGTCTCCACGGCGAAACGTCCCCAGCACCTTCTTCACGCCCACGGGCAGCAGCGAAGATTTGCCTTGGGCCAGTACCTTCGCGGCCCCTTCGTCGACGACGATGGCGCAGCCGGGCCGCACCACACTGGCGATCCAGGCCAGACGCTTTTTTACTTTTTGACGAGGGTCACCTTTGAAGAGAGTTCCACCTCCGGCCAGCGCGTGGCTCACGGCCCGAGGCCTATCGAAGCTTGCGATGGTCACATCTTGGCCTAGCGGAGTGAGCCTCCGCACGGCCTCGAGCTTGGTGCTCATGCCACCGCGGCCGACGCTCGACTTCGTCGAGAGCTTGATGCCACTGAAGTCTTCGCGGAAGTCGACCACGGGAAAGTGGACGGCACCGGGCTCGCGAGGATCGCGATCGAAGAGACCGTCGGCTTCGGTGAGGAGGATCAAGCGGTGAGCATCGATCGCTTCGGCGACCATCGCTGCCAGCTGATCATTGTCGCCGACCGAGATCTCCTTCGTGGAAACAGTGTCGTTTTCGTTGATGATCGGGACCACGCCCGTCTGAAGTAGGGTGAGGAGCGTGTTGCGCACGTTCAGGAAGCGCTCGCGCGCCTTGAAGTCCTCGTGCGTGACCAGAACCTGCGCCAGAGGTTGCGCCTCAAAGGCCTGGAGATACTTTTGCATCAAAAGCGGCATCCCCACGGCGGCACAGGACTGCTGCCAGGCGAGAGAGAGGTTCTTATCGCTCGGTCGGGCAATCGTGGGCCTGCCGGCGTTGATCGCGCCGGAACTCACCAGTACGATTTCATGCCCTGCTTCGCGAAGATGGCGTAAATCCTCAACTAGTCGGCTCAGTCGGATCTCGTCGATGCCACCCTGAGGGAGACTCACGCCAAGGGAGCCGATCTTCACAACGATTCTTTGTTTCATGCTCCTATCTTATAGGAATCATAAATTAACTGAAGCCTGAAGATTGTCCGAGCAGAAACCTCAATCAGTTTCTTTTTGTGGCAATAATCCCGGGGGAGGTTAAAATAGGCTCATGGCGATTAACGACAACAGTAAGACCTTTCTGCGGCAGATGGCCCCCGAGGAGATTCCCGGAGAGTTCTGGTCGAAGTTCAAAAAATCAACGCCGGAGACGTTTTTGTGGCGCAGCGGTCAGTCCGAACCCTACACCGTGTCCACACTCTTCAAGCTCTCAGAGGATAATCAGTTCAAGTGCGTCGTCCTGGACGTTGATCCGACGTATTTCGAGATCTTTAAAGAGAAGTTCAAGGGCGTCACCGTTTTCCTGAAGTTTAAGTTCTCTGTTGATGCACAGTTCTTCACCACCGGCCCCATCGAGTTTAACGACGGCCTCAATAAGTTCGTTGTGCTCCTGGGCCAGCCGTTCTTCGTCACCACCAAGCGCGCCACCTGCCGCTACTCACCGAGCGACAACGAGCGCATCAACGTGAGCTTCTCGGGCCACGTCTTCGACTGCTACGACGTCTCCTCGGGCGGCTTCTCGGCGCTCGTGAAAGTCGGGAGCGTCTCCGGTATGGAGAAGGGCATGAGCTTTGAGAAGGCGGAACTCAAGTACAACGTGAAGCGCTTTCCGATCCCGAAGGTGACGCTGGTGAACATCATCGAGAACAAAGACCAGCCCGATTGGATAAAGTACGCGTTCAAGTTCGAGGGACTGAGGCCCTCGGAAGAAGACGCCATCTGGGTCGAGGTGAACCGATCCGTGCAAAGACTGGCGGAGCTCTTGGGCAGCTAGAACTTCATCTCC
>JBKHVY010000194.1:0-4641 GCA_046569805.1 Bacteriovoracia bacterium
GTAGATTGAGATCTTCTTACCGATGTATCGCTTGGGCCCTGAGAGCGTAAGGTTCTGCAAAATGTCTTCAATCGACGTGGACTTCGGCGTATTGAGCTTAGAGCGATCCGCCTTGAGTTCGTCGGTAACTTCCGTCGTTGTGACCGAATCGGAGTTCGACTTCAGGCGGGAGCTCGAAAAAACACCAAAGCGATTTTCTATGTTGAGGATGATCTTATTTCCACTCTTGTCGAGGATCGATCGAACGTTGTCACGAAGCTGGATCGCGAAGCGAATGTCCGACGGTGACCCCGGTTTTGGGTAACCCGAAATGTACACCGCTGCTCCGTCGAACTCCGAGGTGTTAATACCACGGAGGACTTTCTTGTCTGCTTTTACGTTCTTGATGTCGAGGATGATCTGCTTGTCGTCCTTGACGTGGAAACGATCTGCAAGAACTTCACCGTCAACCTCGATGATGAGTTTACTGATCTCGCCTTCCTGAATAAAGTTGACCGTTTTAATCGACTGCGCCCAAGCTGCAGCTGAGAAAATCGTTGCGAAAAGAATAATGAAAAATCCATTTTTCATATTACACACTCTTTGAATTTACTACCCAGTGACCTAAGTAGATTTTACTTTGTTATGGGGATCACTGTCTCTAAATATTCCTCTTCGCCGTACACATTGACGAGCTTCTCCACGAGGATGACTCCCCCGGGGTGGATCGCCTTGAGTTCAGCACCGTCGCGACCGATGCGCGTGCCTTCGATGAGTTTGATCGTGTCTTTGCGCGTACCGATCTTTGCCAGGGCGTAGCGCTCCTTACCGATAATCACGCCCACAATCGTCAGGCCTTCTAGCTCAATGCTACCCATCGGGTTGATGTTGGTGTAGATGCCACTTTCATTCTTAGCGCGCTCTTTATTTTTTTCATCTGCGCCGCGCTTCATCAGGGGCGCTCGGAACGGATCTCGCAGGTCAAAGGGATTTTCTATCGAGGTCTTATCCTTGAAGATCTCCTTTATCGCCTTGTTCGCCTGGGCGTGGACTGTGGCTGAGCTTACCAAGAGCAGTAGCATTACAGTTTTCATGGCTGGCCTCCCCTGTCTTTCTTGCGGCGACGCGGGGTCGGAGCCTCGGCTTCAGCGCCGATCGCCTCGACGCCGGACGTTTCGACGTGCCGACTATTGTACTTGAAGGTCTGTAGCTCGACTTCCATGTTGACCACGCGGAAGCGAGTTTTCTGATCTTCCTCATCTGCTTTTATCAATACGTTACTCACGTTGAACAGACGCTCGGCTGCGTGGATGCGCTCGAGAAACACGACGAACTGGAGGAAGGTTCCGCGCGCAATAATCTTGTAGGGCTTCAGCACGTAGAACCCCATCGCCTGCTCAGGGTTCGGTGTAGTCTCGATCTCAGGGATATTGAGGCTCTTTCCTTCCTTCGAGAAGAAGTCGAGGATCTCGATGTCATTGATCTCGGGCGGGAGCTGCTTCTGGACCTGTCCGATGCTGTTGAAGACCTCCGTCACGCGGACGCGCGAAGCCTCTAGGTTTTTCCGAAACTCTTCGATCTGACTCAGCTTCTTCTCCGCCTCGTCGATCTCAGCTTGGATCCCCGGAAACTGCTCGTCGATCTGAGCGAGGGCGGTCGCGTGCGTGTCGTACATCGAGTAGAGTGACCAGAGCCCGTACAAGGCAATGATGAGATGAAGCTGCCCGAGGATCTTGCCGAGTGATTCTTTCATTACTCGTACCTCGTGATCACGGCCGTGATGTCGAACGAGGCGAGCTTCCGGTTGTCCCGACCCGTCGGAGCAGTGTCGCTCTTCTGGTACGTAATGTTCTTATCGAAGAAGATCGACTTCTTTAGGTTCTCGAGAAAGATTCCTTGGCTCTGGTAGTCCGAGGAGCGGCCCTTGATCTGGAGCTTATCGCCTTCGTACTTAATTTCGGTGAGCCAGATTTCCGGTGGAATGTTCTTCGCGACGTAGACGAGGATGTTCCAGGGATTCTTCTTTGTGCTTAAGATACTCTTTACGACTTCGAGCTTCGACGCCAGTTCTTCTTCTCGGCGCTTAAGCATTTCGATCTGCTTATCGAAGTTCTTCAGCTCGCTAACTTCTTTCGTGACTTTATTCTTCTGGGCGATGAGCGCCTGGAGCTCCTGGTCACGCGCGTCGCGGATCTCCGTCAGGTTATCGACGACGAAGAAGTCCGGCGCGTACAGGAAGACGATCGCGAGCACGACCCACTTTACGTTGATCTTCGAGAGATCGAACCCGCCGACGTTGGCGAGGTCCATGGGCTTCTTAACGGTACTGAGGTTAATCTTAATCATCTATGACCTCATCGCCAGCCCCATGGCGACGCATCCCATGGCTGCAATTTGGTCTTTATTCGCCTCGAGCGCCTTGGAACCAAGCTTGAAGTTGTATTCAAATGGATCGAAGATTTCGACGCCCATGCCGAGAGTTTGCTCCATCATGTCTTTCAGGAGTGGCATAAGCGCACCACCGCCGAGCAAAAAGCAGTTCGTCACCTGCTCTGTGGAGCTCGATGAAATGTAGAAGTTGAGGTTCTTTTTGAGCTCTGCGATCTGACTCTCGAGCTGAATTTGAATGATTGTGAGAATTTCTTCTGGGAGATTACCGTTGTCATCTCTCGTTGTTTTCAGGTCTTCGGCTTCTTCGTAGCTCACGGACATCTGCCGCTGGATCTCTTCTGTGATCAGTGAGCCACCGACCGGAAGCTCTTTCGTGAAGATCGGCCCATGCCCGCGGTAGACGATGATATTAATACTCTGGGCACCGTAGTCGACAAGGATTGTTCCCTCTTCGAGTTCGGGCCTGCTTGCGGCAGCAGTGACCTCGAATAAATTTGAGATAGCGATCACATTGAGGTCGACAACTTTGACGTTCAACTTCGCTTCCTTGAAGACGTCTTGGTAACGCTCAATGAGATCGGTGCGAGCTGCCACCACAATCGCATCCTTGCCGCCGCCCTCAGTGTCACCGATGATGTGAAAATCGATCTCACTCTCATCCGCGCCGAAGGGGATGTATTGTTCCGACTCCCACATCAGGTGGTCGTTTACTTCTTCTTTCGTGCCATCCGGTGCAGGCATCCGCTTGGTCATCGTGTTTTGACCGAACAAACCGAAACAGATGTTCTTTGATTTAATTCCTGCGGCATCGAGGGCCTTCACAATGCTTTCGGAAATTTCCTCAGGCTTTTGAATTTCGTCTTCGATGATGGCTGCTTCACCGAGGGGCAAGATCGCAAAGCGCTCGACCTTCCAGCTTCCTTTCCTCCCGACAGCTCGCAAACTTTTATACTGTGCGAACCGATATCCACACCAACGATTGGTCCGGAATTCATTCCACCTAAAAGTTCCTGAATTTTTTGCTGCAACACGGACACGTCTATCCCTAGGGAAAGATTAAATAAACTTCCTTAGATTATAGGATGCGTTGAAACGAGTCTTCAAGGATTTACCGCATTGCCCCTACGGAGGCCCGAGCGATGCGATCAGGTACTCGCTTCAGAAGATGCTCAGGAGATCGACCCACGCCGGTAGGTACAACTGGAACATCGCTACGACGATGATGAACGGCCCGAAGGGAATGCCACCGTCGCGATCGTACTTCTTCGCGACGATGAGACCGATCCCCACGACCGAGCCGAGGAAGCAGCTGAGGAAGATGTTCTCGATGATGCCGTGGATTCCGAGGTAGAGGCCTAGGACACCCCAGAGCTTGATGTCTCCTCCGCCGAGGCCGATCTTGCCCTTCCACTTGTAGAATCCCCAGGAGACGGCAAGCGGCGCAAGGAGTCCGAAGGCGCCTCCGGCGATCCAGTGGACCGGTGCGCGGAAGAGAAGGGAGAACGGAAGGATCACTAGGAGGAGGTAGATGTTCAGAACGTCGAGCAGGAGCTTGTGCTCGAGGTCGATGAAGAAGTGGCACACGAGGACGCAGGAGATCGACGCCAGGAACGCCCAGTACATGACGCTGGATGAAGTGACCTCCGCCGGAAACGAGAGCGCGAAGATGGTCGCAGTCAGGGCCTCGACCACGAGGTACTGCAGCTTGATCGGTGCCTTACAGCGCGCGCACCGCCCCCGCAGAATGAGCCAGCTGAAGATCGGGACGTTGTGCCACCACGGGATCAAACCGTCGCAGCTCGGACAGTGCGAGCGCTCGAGCGCCAGGCCCTTGCCGCGCGGAAGGCGGTAGATGACGACGTTAAGAAAACTCCCGATGAGGGCCCCGAGGACGCCAGCGTAGATGCGGTAGAGCTCGGCCATGGAAATCATCATTCGAAGTCTTTTCGCTCAATGAGCCAACAGGAGGCGGCGAGGAGCGCAGCCCCGTAGAGGAAGCCGTAGATCAGTGTACTCGTTAGGTACCCCGACGGCAGGTCCGCCTGGTAGAGTACGATGTCCTTGAGGTTGAACCGATGGAACCCTGGGAGGACCCAGTCGTAGAACTCGATCAGGAGCTTCAGCCACTCATTGCGTTTCACGATCAGCAAGCTCCCCGTCTCGGCGACCGCGTGGCCTGCGGCGAGGAGGACGATGCCGAAGAGGAACGTGAGCGCGCGGTTCGCGAGGAGGGAAAGGAGGACGACGAGGAGAAGCAAGAGGATGGTCTCG
>JBKHVY010000195.1:0-260 GCA_046569805.1 Bacteriovoracia bacterium
GGGCGTCGGCGAACGACGGTAGACTTTTGAGCCACGCCTCGCGCGCCGGGGCCGATCCGTAGAGTGCAGACTGCAAGCGCTCGCGCTTGTCGCGCCCGGTGTGGACGGTGTAGACGCCCTCGCCCGGAGGACACAGCCACTGCGAGAGCTTCTCCATTGCCTTCATCGGTAAAATCCTTTTGGCGTCATCCGTTCTTTGAGCGTCGGCAGCTCGTTCGCCTCGCCGAGGACGAGCGCGCGCACGGCGTGCGCTTCGTACT
>JBKHVY010000195.1:270-4611 GCA_046569805.1 Bacteriovoracia bacterium
GCCCGCGACGTGGGGCGTGGCCACCACTTGCGGGAGGCTCCAGTAGTTCTCTGGGTAGGGTTCGGTCGCGTGAACATCGAGGTAGGCGCGGGCCCTTGGGTGCGCCGCCAAGTACTCCCGCAGATCAGTCTCATGAACGAGTTCACCGCGCGCGGGATTGATGAGGCAGAAGTCGTCGCTCTGGTGGGCGAGGAACGCGCGGTCGATGAGGTGCCGGTTCTCTTGGTTTAGCGACGCCGCGAGGATCACCGTGCTCCAGCGCTGGTGGAGGTCCGCGGTGAGCCCGAGCCACGGATCGTGAACGGTGACGGGGACCCCGAGGGCGACGAGCTGGGTGTGGAGGCGCTTGCCCACGTGGCCGCGGCCGATCAAGAGCGTCTTCGTCTCCGCCAAGAGCGCGCGGTTCCAGTCGCGGCTCTTGGGCCACTCGGGGACGTGGGTGAGCTGCGCGCGGTGCTGAAAGAAAGCGCTGAGTGTCCACTCGCACACCGCCTGGGCCCGGATCGGGTTACCCAGCACCACCGTGGCTTCGGGCCACAGCTCGCCTAGAAGGTTGTCGTAGCCGGAGTTCGGGTGGAGGATGGCGACCACGCGATCGCGCAAGTGCGACCACTGCGAGAGGCGCGTGTGGGTATTGGTGAGTAAACAAATGTCCCCAACGCTTGGCGGCGTTTGGTGGGCACCAACGTAGCTGACCCCGGGAATCGACTCGAGTGCCTGTCGCTCCATGTCTTCGAAACTAGGTGGGAAGTAGCTCGAGGAATCCGTGCGCTTTATAATCAACTTAGGCATGAGTGAAGCCTACCTCTTCTCGGGGTATCAAATCAAAGTGAAATCCGGTATAAAACGCCTATGATAAGCATAAAATCTTCTCGCGAAATTCAACTCATGCGTGAGACCAGTTTGCTCGCCGCTAAGACGCTTCGGTTCATCGAAGACAAGCTGCGTCCCGGGATGAGCACGGACGAGGTCAACCAGCTCTGCCACGAGTACATCATCAAGCGCGAGGCGATCCCGGCGCCGCTGAACTACCACGGGTTTCCGAAGAGCGTGTGCACGTCGCGCAACGAGATCATCTGCCACGGGATCCCGAACCCGAAGGAGATCCTGCGCGACGGCGACATCCTGAACGTCGACGTCACGACGAAGCTCAAGGGCTTCCACGGCGACACCAACCGCACGTTCTTCATCGGCAACGTCCGGCCCGAGATCCGGCGCATGGTCGACGTGACCTACAAGGCGATGATGGCCGGGATCGCTGTCTGCCGTCCCGGTGCGCGCACGGGTGACATCGGTGCGATCATCGAAGAGATGGCCCACGACCACGGCTACTCGGTGGTGCAGGAGTACTGTGGCCACGGCATCGGCCGCGAGTTCCACGAGGAGCCGCAGATCCTCCACTACGGCAAGCGCGGCACCGGCGTCGAGATGAAGCCCGGGATGACGTTCACGATCGAACCGATGATCAACTTCGGCAAGCGCCACTGCCGCCTACTCGACGACGGCTGGACGGTCGTGACGAAGGACAAGTCGTGGTCGGCGCAGTTCGAGCACACCATCTTGATCACCGACGAGGGCCACGAGATCCTCACGCAGGTTCCCGACGACGCCTGGACCGAAGCGGATAACCGCCTATGACAAGCGTGCGCCTTGCCACCGACGCGGGAGTGGCGACTCTGCACATCCAGTTCGACGACCACCGGCGCGTGCTCGCGGCGCACGGCTTGATCGAGACCGCCGGTGAACTTTCCTTCGTCCTCGAGTGGCTCTGCGCCTGGCTCCCGGGCCGCGAGATCACGCGCGCTCAAGAGCTCGCGTGCGAAGCGCTGCTGGCGCACGATCCGCGCTGGGGCCTCGAGGAGGCGCGCTTCGTGGATGCGCTCCTGCGCGACGTTGTCTACCAGACGCACCGGCAGGTGAAGGTCTTCGGCGCACTCCTTTGCGCCTGCCATAAGGTCGACCGCCAGGTGGTGCGGGACTTCATCCGCGACAACCCGGACGCGGACCGCGCCCAGGTGAGTCGCGAGCTCAAGGCCGGCTCCGGCTGCGGCAAGTGCGTCGCCGACATCGAGGTGCTCCTGGCGGATGCCCTGCCACTGCAGAAGCGCTGGCAGGGAGAGCCGAACTCGAGCTGGATCCTCAAGCTCGAGGAGTCCCTCGCGCTCTGGAAGGAGCGCAAGCAGGACTATCCCGCGCTGCACGTGGCGAGCTTCAGGGCCGGGGTCGTGAAGCTTCACGTCGCCGGGGCGCTTACGGCGGACCAGGAGTGGGACCTCGTGAAAGAGCTCGGTGACTACTGGGCGGAAGGTTTTCCGGCGGGCCTTTCGGTCTTCTTGGACTTCTCTCTCGCGCACGCCGCGAAGTAGGTCTCGGCGAGGTGGATGCTGCCGAAGATCTTCGCCAGGCGCTTCTTCTTGCCGGTGATCTTCTGCATGTCGATCTCTTCCTGGAGCCACTTCACTTCGAAGTACAGCTGGCCCACGCCGGGGATGTTCTTCTCGAGGCAGTCGGGCGTGGGCGACTCCATCTGGAGGGCGCCGAGGAAGCCCAGGAGCAGCTCGGGCCCTGCGCCGTTGAGCTCCTTCACGAGCTCCGCGGAGAGGGCGCCGCCTAGCGCCGAGGTCTGCGGACGAATGACGTACCACTCAGCGGGGTCGAGGAGGATCGCCTCGAGCAGGTAGAGCGCGCCCTTGTCCTGCGAGCGGCAGACTTCTTTGACTAAGAGCGGAGTGCCGTCGACGCCCGAGAGCTGCACCAGCTCGGCGATCATCTTCTGGTTGAGGTCGTAGAGCGCTCCCGTGGCCTTCCGCGCGTGGAAGACCTTCTCCTGCTCGCCGAGGCAGCGCAGGAGCTCTGAGGGCGGCGCCTTCGGGCGCGCGTGACTCGTCTCGAGGAGCCATGTGAGGAGGAGCAGCAGCATGTCTTCATTCTAGCATAGGCCGCGCCCTTTTTTGGCCGGATTTTCCTTGGGGTCCGTGACAGAATAGGGCCATGAAAGAGATGACCCTCGTCGAGCACCTGGAAGAACTGCGTACCCGTCTGATTCGGATGGTTATTATCATCGCGGTGGCGTTCGGCGCCTGCTACTCCCAGAGTGACGTGATCGCGGAGTTCTTGCTGCGGCCCCTGCGCCTGGCGATGGGCACGCAAGGCAAGGTCGTCTTCACGGGGCTGCTCGACAAGGTGCTGGCCGAGTTCCAGCTGGGCTTCTGGTGCAGCATCTTCGCCGCGTCGCCGCTCTTATTCCGCGAGCTCTGGCTCTTCATCCGGCCTGGCCTCCACGACCACGAGGCGCGCGCCATCAGGCCCTTCATCGTGGTCGGCTTCGGGCTCTTCATCGCCGGCGTGGCCTTCGGCTACTACGTGCTCTTTCCGTTCACCTTCAAGACCCTCGTCTCCTACGGCGTGCAAGACGTCGAGGCGATGATGAACCTCAAAGACTACTTGCTCCTGGCCTCGAAGATCCTCGTGTTCCTGGGGCTCCTGTTCCAGCTCCCGAACATCATGCTGATCCTGGGCTTCATGGAGCTCGTCACCGCCCCGAGCCTCAAGGCGTGGCGCCGCTACCTCTACGTGGGGTTCTCGGTCTTCGCCGCGATCGTCACGCCGACCCCGGACATCATGAGCATGATGGCGGTCTGGGTCCCGATGATCTGCCTCTACGAGATCGGCGTGATCGCCGTGCAGCTGATCGTCCACCCGTACCTCAAGCGCAAGTACCTGCCGGAGGCCTAGGCGAGCTGGAGGAAGTCCTGGAGCACGGACTTCGTTACGATCCACACCTCGGAGCCGGGGAGGAGCTTCACGGAGTAGCCGAGGGTCTTCGAGGCGGAGAACGCTTCCATGAGGTAGAGGCCGGGCTCGGTGTAGTCGCGCGGCGTGCGCCGGTCGAAGTGGGTGCGGAGAGTTCCTGACTTGAGCCACACCGCACTCACGGGCACCTGCTGCGCGTAGCAGACCACGAGGTCGCGCTGGATCCGCTGAGCGACTTCGGTCTTCTTCAGGTGGTCGAGCAGGTTCTTCGGTGCGATGACGTGCATGCTCTAACCATAGCGCAGGCACCGACCGTTAGAAATGATCCGGCTCAGGTTTCAGGCCTGGGCCTGGGCAAACTTCTTGTTCACGAGGATGATCGCCTTTCCGTCCTGGCGAATGACGTTCTCTTCCTTCAGCATCGAGAGTTCGCGGATCAGCGTCTCCGTTGCCATGCCGAGCATGCTCGCCATCTCGTCGCGCGAGAGCTGGACGCCGATGCGTGTACCGAGAGCGTCGGGAGCGCCGAAGCGCGCGGCGAGTTCTTTCAGGAGGTACTCGACGCGTTCGCGCACCGAGCGACTCTGG
>JBKHVY010000196.1:0-4554 GCA_046569805.1 Bacteriovoracia bacterium
CTAAATATATTGGCAACAAGTTGTGCCACTCAGCTTCGAGCTCCGCTTAACCGCTTGAATTCACCACAAACGGTCGGTGGGAGCCTGAACTCTGAGTTTGTCCTCTCCAGTGCCTCGCTTGTCGAGGGTGTCGTAGACCTCTCCGGCACCGAACCCTATGGCCTGCAGCTGTCGCAAAAACAGGCGAACACCTACGCAGCCGCCCTCGCCATCGCAGAGTCCGTCGACCTCACCTGGAGTCACGCTGCGAGCTCTCCGTCGATGGTCGGGATCAAGTGGCAGGCGATCGGGACGTCGAAGCAGCAGGCCGGCGCGGGTCACGCGCTCGCCATCGCACTGGCCTTCGGTGGCAACCAACACGAGATCAAGGATTCCCCGCGCGTTGAGTTCGAAGTTTCGAGCACGGATGCGTCGGTTATCCACGGCTACTGGCTCGGGCCTAACGTCCTCCTGTTCGATTCCGTGAGCTACAGCTCTCATGCGTTCGACGGAGACGTGAGTGGCTTCGGACGCTTTAGCGAGCAAGGAACGTTCCTCACCGGTGCCGCGGGAGTGGGATTCGTGTTCAGGCCCGTGGAGCTGAAGACGGAGCTGGCGTATACCCAAGCGGATTGGTCGGAAGCCGGGGCTGAGTCCTACTTATCCTGGGGCCTTAGCCTAGGGCTTAGCTTTTAGGTCCTAATTGCCCGGATTGAGTCGCTCCTCCACGAACCTTACAATAGGAGAGAGGAGACTGCGTGAACCGAGTCCATTTCTTCGCTCTCATCACATGGATCTTCGCTGGCCTGGGCCCGACCCACGCGGCGCTTGATTTCGAAGACGCGACCTTCCCGGAGTTCGTAACGTCTGCGCGCGCGCTCGGCATGGGGAACGCGTACATCAACAACGTCGACGACGCCTGGGCCGCGTTCTACAACCCCGCGGGCCTCGGCACCGTCCGAAAGCCGCAGTTCCATCTGCTGAACATGCACCTCGAAGCGAGCTCGGCGTACATGAACGTCGTCAGTGACGGAGGCCTCCTCGCGTTGCCGGGGAACATCAGCGATTCCTTCAAGGCGCAGAAGCTGCGCGAGGCGCTGGTGTCAGACCGCGGCGAGATCTCGCACGCGCGCGTGAACTTCTTTCCGAACTTCACGGTTCGCGGCATGACGCTCGGGTATCTTTTTAGTCAGCGAAACCGCGGGATCGTTGAAACCGTCGAGAACGGTGGCAACTTCGAACTCGCCGAACGCCGAGACCATGGCCCGGTGTTCGCGTTGAACCTCCCCTTGTTTGGTGGAGTGGTGAAGATCGGCGCCTCAGCGACGTATCTCATTCGCCGGGAGTTGAATAAAACCTTCGCGCCTACAGATGTCGCTCAGATTGATGAGTCGACAGACTATAAAATTGGACGAGGACTGCAGGTGACAGCTGGAACCAAGATCACTCTTCCGATTGCGCTTCTCCCAAGTTTCTCTGCCGTCCTACGAAACGCTACCGACAACGGCTGGGAAGGTGTTGAGGCCGGTGGAGCGCCGGATAAGATCAAACAAACAGTTGATCTCGGCTTCTCGGTCACGCCGCAGATTGGCCGCATGGCGCGTCTGCACCTAGAGGCGAACTGGAAAGACATGCATGATGCCTATGACACGTCTTCGCAGCGGCGCTTGGGCTTCGGTGCGGAGCTGGGTTTTAACCGCCGGATTTTTATTCGAGGCGGGTACGGGGACGGCTGGGGCTCGGGAGGCATCGGGGTCCGCTCGAGGACCTTTATAATGGATCTCACGTCTTACGCCATCGATCGAAGCCGCGAGGGATTCCGCCAGCAGGAAGACCGTCGATTTGTACTTTCACTTTCATCCGGGCTCTGAAGTTTTTATCTCTTTGCAGAGCTTGCGCCCCCTGCTAAAACCTGGAAATCCTTAGAGGGTTCCACTCCCTCCTTCGTTCAAAACGGAGTCATAAATACTTTGGGGCCATCATGACTGTGGTGAAGAATCCGTACGCATCCTTCCTTGAAAATCTCGAAAAGCCGGCGCGCTACATCGGCGGCGAGCACTTCCTCGTTCGAAAAGACTGGGAGTCTTGCGTAGGACGCATGGCCCTGTGTTTCCCGGACACCTATGAAATCGGCATGTCTCACTTGGGCATGAAGATCCTCTACGAAGAAGTCAACCAGCGACCGAACCTGTTGGCCGAGCGGTGCTTTGCTCCGTGGGTCGACCTCGAGAAGGAGTTGCGGGCACGCAACCTCCCGCTCGTGACGCTCGAGAGCTTCAGACCGCTCAAGGACTACGACGTCGTGGGCTTTAGCCTCCAGTACGAGATGAGTTACAGTAACATCCTCAACATGCTCGACCTCGGGGGGATCTCCGTGTGGACGCACGAGCGCGGCGAGGACGAGCCCTTCGTCACGGCCGGTGGCCCCTGCGCGACGCACCCGGAACCGCTCGCACCGTTTCTGGACTTCGTGGTCATCGGCGACGGTGAGAAGCTGATCGGCGAGCTCGTCACGTTCATCGGAACCGCGCGCCGCGAGGGGAAGAAGCGCGATGCGATTCTCTTCGAGATCGCGCAGTGGCCCGGGATCTACGTGCCGAAGTTCTACGACACGGAGATCGATCCGATGACTCGCATGGAAGTCGTCACGGGCCCGAAGCCGGAGTTCGACGGCGTTCTGCCGAAACGCGTGAAGCGCTTCATCATCGAGTCGCTGAAGGACTACCCGTTTCCGACGAAGTCTCCGATCCCGCACATGACCTCGATCTTCGACCGGTTCTCCGTGGAGCTTTCCCGCGGCTGCACCGAGGGCTGTCGCTTCTGCCAGGCGGGGATGATCTACCGGCCCGTGCGCGAGCGCTCGCCCGAGAACGTCGTCGACATGGTCATGCAGGGCCTCAAGAACGGTGGCTTCGACGAAGCGTCGCTCACGTGCCTCTCAACCGCTGACTACTCGGCGGTCACGCCACTGGTGCTCGAGCTCTTAGATAAGTTGCAGAAAGAAAATGCCACGCTCGGAATCTCATCGCTCCGTGCCTATGGCCTCGACGAGCGGATCTTCGACAAGCTCGCGGAAGTAAAAAACTCCTCGCTCACGTTTGCCCCTGAAGCGGGGAGCCAGCGCATGCGCGACGTGATCAACAAGAACATCTCCGAAGAGGACATGATGAAGACCGCGGCCGACGTCTTCTCCCGCGGCTGGAGCAAGATGAAGCTCTACTTCATGATTGGTCTTCCGACCGAGGAGGACGAAGATGTTCGCGCCATCATGGAGACGGGCCGCAACGCCCGCCTCACGGCCCGGAAAGTTGGAGTCCAGAGTCCGGCCATCACGGTCTCCGTTTCGTCTTTTGTGCCGAAGCCACACACGCCCTTCCAGTGGGCGTCGATGATCACGCACAGTGAGATCGTCCGCAAGCAAGAAATGCTTCTTCAGCTTTCGAAAGAGTACAAGCTCAACTTCCGCAAGCATGTCTCGAAGATCAGTCACCTCGAGGGCATCGTGTCTCGTGGGGACCGACGTGTGGCCAACATCATCTACGCTGCGTGGAAGGGGGGAGCGCGCTTCGACGGCTGGGACGATCAATTTAAGTACGATTTGTGGATCAAGTCGGTCGAAGAGTCGGGCCTCGATCCACAGATCTTCCTTGGTACGATTCCGTTGAACGGGAAGCTCGCCTGGAGTCACATCGACGTCGGGCTCACGGATCGGTTCCTGGACCTCGAGTGGAAGAAGGCCGTGAAGAACCGTCTTTCTCCTCCGTGCGGGAAAGTGGCGGGAATGATTGTCCACCACTCGAACCTCGAGGCCCTGGAGAAGACGTTTAGCATCGATAAGAAAAAACTCGTTTGCTATCACTGCGGTGTCGCCTGTGACCTGAAGGGCATGGTGGAGGAGCGCCGAGAGTTCTTAGAAGAGATGGATGCGGCGGTCGACGAGCCCTACGTTGCTCCCGAAAATCTTCGCAAAGACATCCTCGATTTCCGTGAGAAGAAAGGTCACAACGTTGGCTTCAAGTACCGCATCAGCTTCGCGAAAGTGGGACCCATTACCTTCATCTCGCACCTTGACCTGCAGAAGATCATGGCGCGAGTGTTCAAGCGCGCTGACATGAAGACTCTCTTGTCGGAAGGCTACCACGTGCGTCCGCTGCTCTCGTTTGGCCCCGCGCTCGCCCTCGGAATTAGCTCTCTGTGCGAGAGCTTCGACGTGCGCGTGCCCGAGGAGTGGAATGACTTCGACGACGTCCTCGCGCGTTTGCGCTTGCACGCCGAGCCGGGGCTTCTCTTCCACAAGATTGAAGCCATCGACTCGAAGACGCCCTCGATCCAAGACCAAGCGAGTGCATTCACGTATTTCTTGCCGGTGAAAAACAGCGCCGCCGTTCCTGCGGTCGTCTCGGCGCTGAACGGCATGGAGAAGCTGACGATCAACTCGTACTCGAAGAAAGAGCAGCGCGATGTTGAAAAAGACGTGAAACCGCTCTTGCTCGACATTCGCTCCGGTGCTCTTGATCTCTCTGAAGATGTGATGAACATCATCGACGAAGTTTCTCCCTGTAAAATGCCCGGCAT
>JBKHVY010000197.1:0-4535 GCA_046569805.1 Bacteriovoracia bacterium
AATAAGGAGTTTTTTCATCATCTTGTAATCAGTTTAACAAACGCCCGCATTTTGGTAAACGTTGGGCTTATGACGACACGATTTACCCCCGAGCTCCTGGCCCCCGCTGGAAACCTCGACAAACTAAAAACGGCTATTCGCTACGGTGCTGACGCTGTCTACTGCGCCGGGAAGGACTACGGTCTAAGGGCCGCGGCCGATAATTTTACTCGTGAGGAACTCACGGCCGGTGTGGCCTTCGCCCATGCCCACGGCGCAAAAGTTTACGTCGTGTTGAATGGGTTTTTGCATGACCAAGACCTCATCGAGTTACCGGACTTTATTCGTTTCCTGAAGTCGATCGCCGTCGACGCCGTGATCGTCTCGGATCCGGGCGTAGCTCTTCTGGTGCGCGAGCACGGGCCCATCGATCTCCACGTGTCCACTCAGGCCTCGGTCTTGAACCTGGCGGCGGTGATGGCGTGGAAAGAACTCGGTGCCACGCGCGTGGTCTTGGGCCGCGAGGTCACGGTCCACGACGCCGGTGCGCTCCAGCGCCGCAGTGGCGTGGAGATGGAGCTCTTCGTCCACGGGGCGATGTGCATGGCCTACTCAGGTCACTGCGTAATCTCGAACTTCACACAAGGGCGCGACTCCAACCGCGGTGGGTGTGCCCACAGCTGTCGCTTTAGCTACGACATCAAGTTCTCCGACGACAAGCGCGAGAGTGCCTATTTCATGAGCTCGAAAGATCTCGAGGGCCTAATGGCCCTGCCGCGCTTTGTGGAACAAGGGATCGTCTCACTAAAGATCGAAGGCCGCATGAAGAGTCCGCTCTACGCAGCAAGCACCACGCGCGTCTATCGGATGGCGCTCGACTATTGGAAAGCGCACGGTGACTGGACCCACGCGCCCTGGGAAACGTGGGCGGAGGAACTGCGCCGCCTGCCACACCGAGATGCCACTCTCGCCAGCCTCGAACACCCGGCCGACGCGAGCTCCGTCTATGACGAGCGCGACCACGTCGAAAGTCCCTGGGGCATGGCCGGTGTGGTCGTAAAGGCGAGTCCTGAGCGCGGAATTCTGCTGGAGTGTCGCCAGTCGTTCAATCGCCATGCGCATCTGGAGGCCCTGAGTTTCTCCGGAGAGGTGCTGACACTTTCAAGCGATGCGCTCCAGGGCCCGGACTTCGAAGCCATCGAACGCACGCGACCGTCGTGCCTGGCGCGCTTGCCCTTCGTCCCCGGCGTTGCCACGGGCCAAGTGGTGAGGATGCGACAATGAGAACGGTGGCGTACCTCACGGCCGCCCGGGAGCTCACGGAATGGAAAAGTGCCTCTGTGCAGGAACTTATTATTGCCACGAAGGAGTTCTCCCGACGTGGCACACTAACCTTGGATGAGGGCCTGGCCCTCGCAGCCGAGGCCCAGGCGCAAGGGTTTGCCGTGAGCCTCGAGTGGGACGCCTTGATGGAAGAGCCGCGCTTTATCGCTCTCTCTCGACGGTTAGAGTCTCTGCCCTTTGCCTTTAAGAGTATTCGCGTGCGCGACGCCGGTGCCGCGCTGTGGGTGCGCGATCATCTCAGGGCCGAGATTCATCTTCTATTGGAGGCGGGCCACCATAATCTTTTAGCTCTCAAGTCTTGGTACCAGCGTTTAGGGACGCGACTTGGGCGTGTGATCGTTTCCCCCGAGCTGCCCGCGAAAACACTCAAGCTATGGTCGCAGGAGTTTTCCGTGCCGCTCGAGGTTTTGGGTCTCGGGCCCTTGCTGTTGTTCCATTCGCCTCGCGCTCTCCTGTCAAAGCTCGACTCTGCCCCCGAGGGCGAGGAGTGGATTGCGGAAGGCGCAAGTGAGGAGTCACCTCACAAAGGTTTTCCTCTCTATGAGTCGGTCCATGGAACGCTCATGTTTCATCCCAAGGATCTTTCGATTCTCGAGCGCTGGCAGGAGATCCCGGCCGCGGGTGTCGCGTATCTGCGCTTGGATCATCGCCATGAGACGAGGCCCGAGGCAGTGGCAGAACTCGCGGTGTTTCTGCGGGAGCCGAGTGCGGAGCACCTCGCGCTCGTGAAAGCGGGCTGGAGTCGAGACTGGATGCGCGGTTACTGGGACGTCAATAAATCGGACGTGCTGTTCGATCGCCTCACGAACTCGCACTTGCAGCAGCGCGATCTGTGGTGCGGAGAAGTCATTGAGGGGAAGAAAGAGGCGTGGCTTGCGGTGCGGGGCCGCGGCCTGGGACTTAAGCGCGGAAGCGAAATTGAAGTCATCAGTCCGCTGGGGAAGGTGCGCACGCTCAAGCTTCATTGGTTGAAAGACGACGCTTTTCAAGACGTCGAGGAGCTTTGTGACGGGGACGTGGGTTTTGTTCCCTGGACCTCAGGCTCACCCTCGAAGAGTCAGTTGCGGCTGGTTAGACCCGTACCTTAGCACTCGTTTTACGCAACCGATCGGTGAGGGTTTTCACGAGGCCCTGGAACCAAATCGGCTGGCCCGAGAAAACTTTCTCGAACGCCTCCCGCGGAATCTCGATCAACTCACATTCGGTGATCGCGCGCACCGAGGCACTGCGGGGCTTGCCATCAAGGAAGCTCATCTCACCCACCAGTTCACCGCTATAGATGTGACCCAGCTCCACGGGGTGGGTCCCCCGCATCTTCACGACCACGAGCTGGCCCGACTGCAGCCAGTACATGTTGTTACTGGTGGCACCCTCTTGGATGAGTGTGTCGCCTTCCTTGAGTAGGACCTTTTGATTCGCCATGGAACGATTGTAGCGCGAAGTGGATTTAAATCAAATCGAGTGAGGGATTTCCCACACTCGTGCCTCGACGGCGAGGCCACCGTTGGAGAAACCCAAGCGCCGCTGGCAGCGCAGTCCCTGAATCTTAAGCTCGGGCCAAGAAGCCGGCACTAAGAGAAGGATTCTTTGTGCTCCGCTCGCACTCAATGCTTGAGACAGCTTATCGGCGAAGGCGCTGATCCCCTCTGAAAGCTTCAGGCGCTCACCGTAGGGTGGGTTGGCGATGATCCAGAGTGGGCCAAGCTGAGTTCGCGGATGGTTAAGAAAATCTTCACACTTAAACGTGAGTCCGGGCACAGGGGTGAGTTTTTCAACCAACTCTCGGTCGATGTCACTCCCGATTGCTGCGTGAATCGCAAACCCCGAGAGCGCGGCTTTGGCCTTCCACGGGGCAACACCAAGGTTCAGCGCCGAGTGCTTGTAGCTGAACATACGCTCAGTCGGTACATGTGCGCTCAAGGCCTCAAAGAGGAAAGTCCCAGAACCGCACATGGGGTCCCACAGTGTTACGGGTGTCTCAGGTGGTGGATCGAACATGTAGGTCAAGCACGCCTGCGCCAGAGTCTCTCGTAGGGGAGCTTCCCCGCGGATGAGCTGAGCTCCACGCTTGTAGAGGGCCTCACCAGTGATGTCGAGCGAGATGGTCCACTCGTCGTCAACGCCCCTCACGTAGAGCGTTTCAGGCGCAAGCGCTTCTTTTTGCCAGCGCAGCGAGAGCGGCTGGTGAGTGAGGGATTTCTGGAGCGCGGCCGTGAGCGTTTCTTCCAGGCGACCTGTGTGCATCAGGCGACACTGGTGGGCGGAAATCTTCCAGCGCGGTTCTGGGTGAGCGAGCCAGGATGTCCAGGGGAGCTTTTGGGCTTTGGTATGGAGCTTAGGGAAATCGCGAGCGGTGAGGGTGGTCAGACGCACCAGTACGCGTGTGGGAATCTTGAGCACATGCACGAGGCCTATTCCTATGGACCAAGGCAGTGTGACCTCTAGGCCCGCGGGGCTCACGCTCACGACTTGATCCGTCACTCCCAGGGCGTGTTTTTTTTCTTCCCACTCCTTAAGAGCGAGCTCGACCAGACCTGGTGTGACGACACAAAAAAATGTCCATTCTTGAGATGCGCGCATGGTAGGGCGAAGCTATCATAGGAGCATGAAGCTTGTCCTTACACCCCATAAAAGCTCCCTAGTTATCGCCTCTCGTGTAAGTGGAGAAGTGCACAGACGGGGAGATCTCATCGATTGGCACATGCGTGTGGAGCGCTCAAGGCCCTTCGTGGTGAATCCGAGCTATGGCGCGGATCCGCGCAAGAACTGGGAGCTCTGGAACTGGGATGTGGTGGAAGCTTTCCTTCAGCTGCGTTCAGCGCCTGAGGATTTTACCGCCCCCTATCTGGAGCTGCAGGTGTCACCGCTGAATCAAGCACTGGCGCTGGTGATTCGAAAGCCTCGCGTGTCGGTTTACACTCCTTTGGCACTAGAGTTTAAAAGCCACGTAGAGACGGATGCCGATGGCTACAGCATGCGTGCGCAGGTGCGGCTACCCAGCGAGCTACAAGGAGTCGAGCTTTGGGGGGGGCTCTTTGCTTGCCTAGGTCAGTCGCCCAGAGAGTACTGGGCGCTGGGACCTAATCCTGAGGCCAATCCAGACTTTCATCGCCCAGAGCTTTTCGAGCGTCTAGACTGAATAAGAAATCAATAGCTTAGAGCAACCCTTGGACAAATGTTCACCGTAGCATCTTCGTCTAAGCTCAAACCCT
>JBKHVY010000198.1:0-4533 GCA_046569805.1 Bacteriovoracia bacterium
GGTCTTTCTGCGCATGCCTACGAACCCGAGTCCTGCCGACTTCACCAAGATTACGAGGGCCAGGAGTTTACTGTCGGAACGATGCTCATCGACTACTTCGAACCGAGAGAGAGAAGCCAAGATTTCGTCGACGCGCAGTTCGCCCTCATCCCGCTTGCGTTGCAACAGCAATTGGTGGACCTGATCGGCATCGATGACCTAGCGTGGGTGGACGATCTCACGCTGGAAGAAATCCACTTCCGCGGCGAAGCACTCCTGCGCTTCAACGTCGGCGTCGGCGGTGGCAACGGTCTCTATGCCACCTACCGAAAGCTCGACGGCGGCCATCAACTACTCTCCTACGTCTTTGATGGTGACGTTGAGTTCTGCCACGCGAGTGTTGGAAAATATTAGCTCTCCGCTGAAGAGTTTCTGCTAGGCTTTAAGGGTCCGGCAGAAACTACCCCGCGTGAGGTGAAGCTGATTGTTTCTTTATACTAGATCCATGAAACACATCTTCTTGCTCGCGCTCCTCTTAACGGCGTCACCGGCACTCCGGGCCGACGACGCTGAACTTAGTCCCCAGTTCATCGGCCGCGTCCCCGTAGAAAAAGCTCATAGCTTTACTGGCGCAGCTGCCGAGACGGCCTTCCGTCCTGACGCCATCAAGGTCCTCGTCTGGAACATAAAAAAGACGGAAGAGAAAGAGTGGCAATCAGAGTTCTTGCGCTTCACGAAGAACCGCGAGCTCCTGGTGCTGCAGGAAGTTCACGAAACGGATCGCTTCCTGTTTGGCCGCAGCTCTCACCCACGCCATCGCTTTGATCTAGGCACCGGCTTTCGCTACCGAGGACTCAACACCGGCGTCATGAACGCCGCGACGGTGAGACCGACCGAGAACAAGGTGCTTCACTCCGAAGACGTGGAGCCCGTGGTGCTCACACCGAAGGCGACTATTTTCACGAAGTACCCCATCCAGGGCAAGGCGGAAGAGCTGCTTGTGATCTCCGTCCATGGGATTAACCTTACGAACTTCGCAAGCTTCAAGCGCCACATGGACCAGGCGATCGCGGAGATCAAAGCGCACACGGGGCCCGTGCTGTGGGCCGGTGACTTTAACACTCGCACCAAAGAACGCACGGCCTACCTCATGGAAAAAGTCCGGGAGCTTAATTTCTCAGAAGTCGTCTTTAAAAACGGCGACCAGCGCATGGTCTGGAAGTTCACAAAGAACTACCTCGACCACGCCTTCGTGCGCGGCCTCTCGGTGAAGTACGCCGAGGTCATCGCCCAGGCCAAAGGCAGTGACCACAAGCCGATGGTGCTAGACCTGGCGCTTGAGGAAGAACTTTAAGCTCTCGAGCCCGTCGCCGAAGTCCTTCGGGTTAAGTCCCGAGAGCTTCAGCAGCTCCACCGCACTCGGCCGGCCCGTCCGCAGGAGGACAAAGATCCTCTGCTGCCGCTCGCTCATCGCCGCCATAGTGACCTGTCCTTCCAGACGATCGAGTTCACGGTAGACGTCGACGAGCAACAGATCCGCCAGCGTCGGCTCCGTCGCACGAGGCTTCGTGACCACATCCACGGCCGGTACCAAAGCATCTACCGAACGCAACCGGGCAATGGATGAGAGAAACTCCTCCGAGGTCATCAGCTCCACAAGGCCCCCGAGGTCCACCAGCAAAGGCCCCACGTGCCGCAACAGTCCCCGCAGGTAGCTCACCTGAAACGGATTGTTCTCGAGGAACGGGACGTTCTCCAGACAGATGACGGCCCGGCACTCTTCGAATAACTGCGCGAGGCTCGCCCGGGCCGACTCGTCGATGGCGAAGTCGTCGAGGCTTAAGCTCTCAAGCCGCGGCTGCACGTCGAGAGTGGCCAGCTCATCGAGCTGGCGCTCGAAGCGCACGAGGTCCTCGTCGGAGAAGAGGTCCCCAAGCTCCGTTTCGAAGGCTTTCTTATACTCGTCGACCAGCACCTCGAGCTCGAGCGGCGGGTGCGCCGAGTAGAGGTAGATCTCGCGGCCCATTAAATGGTCGGCGAGACTTTCAGCGTCTTCGGATGGATGAGCTCAGTGGCACTCTTGTAGATTCGTGGAGTGTTATACAAGCGCTTCAGGGCCTCGAACTTCGTCATCACCTGGAAGCGCTCTGGATAGAGTTCACGCATCTTAGCGTGAACGACCTTCGCGTGCCGGCCTGAAAGCCGTGGGAAGACGTGGTGCTCGGTGTGGTAGCCGAAGTTCAGGTGACTGAACTCGAGGGGCTTAAAGTTCGTAACCGTGAGTGAGTTCACCAGGGGGTCGTTGATCTTCGTGTACGGCGACAGATTGTGGTTCGTCATGACGTAGCTCATGTTGGTGTAGTTCTGCGACATGAACGGAATGACGACGAGGAAGAGAAGATCGTGGACGCCGATGAAGGCAACGTAGCTCGCGATGCAGAGACACACGAGGGCGAACTCGATCGTCACACGCCGGTGGTCCATCTTCTCCCACATTTTGTTCCCGAAGCGGAAGCGGACTTGATTGAGCACGGCCTGAAGCGGAAACCAGTAGAAGAAGTACAACAGACTGATCTTGGTGCCGCTACCGGGAGTGAGGGGAAAAATCCGGCGCATGAACTTCGAGCGCTTGTAGACACTGATGGTGGGGAACGCGTCGGGGTCTTTATAGAGGAGCTGGGTGTTCCCGTGGTGAAGAGTGTTGTGCCAGAATCTCCAGTACGAGGGAGAGATGAAGTAAGGCCCGAAGCCGAGGAAGCCAACCAGGTCCTGGAGCCACTTCTGCTTCACGATCGCACCGTGGAGGGTCTCGTGGGCAAGAAAACTCATCGCCACGGTACACTGGCCCATGATGATCGAGAGCACGAGCTTGCCGTACCAGGGAAGACCCGCGGTCATGATCAGGTACACGCACAGGGCGATCATCGGAACCAGCGCCACGGCCCAGAGGGCGCGACTGGGAGTCCGCAGGAAAAGACTTTCAGGCAGATGCTTTCGGAGGTCCGTCTGGTACCAGGAAACAGAGCGCAGCTCAACCTTCGCGGGAGCTGGGGAGTCTTGGATTTCTTGGGTTTCTGGAGTTGAGGGCCATGACTGGGGCAGGACGGGCGACGACGATTCAATCGGGTTCATTTGCACAAAGTATCCTAGAAAAGTAGAACCCAAAGCTAACAGTAATGACGCGAAATGCCTACCCTCTGTTTAAAGCGTCTAAGACACAAAGCCCGTCCATGTAATTGCTATAGAGTTCTGTGTTTTTCTAACGCAAAGCCTCCTTGGTTGATTATGTTGAGAAAAAACTCACACTCACGAGGTCTTTTATGAAGTTCATTGCACTTATCGCTCTCACTCTTTCTGCCACCGCCATGGCCCGCGTGTCCTCTCGCCTGGTCAAGGTCCTCGACGGGACAACTGCTATCTGCGCCACCAAGGCCGATACGGTCAAGTACGTGAACGGTGCTTACCGCCTATCGAATCAGAAAGTCAGCATCGTCGACAATAAGCTAAAGATCTCGCTCAAGGCCGACTTCTACCAGTGCGGCGAGTTCGACCGCTCGATCGGTTTTAAGAGCATCGGTTTCACCGAAACCTTCGAACAGGCGATCTACTCGACGGCACGCGGCTTCGACACGGCGACCATCACCACTAACGCCGCCGACCTGCGCTTCTTCCGCGACGGCGTCTACACCATCATCTCGAAGATCGACGTCAGTGGCGTTTCTCCAACGGTCTCGACGGAATTTGCCCTGAGCGATCTCCTTACGGCCGACGAACTCGCTGCTCTCGACGCGGGCAAAGAAGTCAAAACTTCAGTGGACACCGTCCTCACGAAGCGCGTGAACTTCCGCTCGGCTGAAGCTGACATGAACAATCCGATTCACTTCGGCGCGTTCCGCACACTCATGACCATTAAGTCCGTGAACGGCGTGATTTCCGCTGCCCTTCGTTAAACCAAGAGTGTTCATAAAAATGGGCAGCTAACTGCTGCCCATTGTCTTTCCTCCGTACCGCCTTTCAAAGACTTAAATAGCTATTTGAGTCTCGCTCCGATCTGCATACAATAAATGCATGAGAAAAAAGCCCTTCATCTTCACCTTGATTTCGATCCTGTGCCTGATCGAACCACTGATAAAAATCTTTTACTTCCGTGCACTGACTCACTTCGACTTCGTGGTCATCATTAAGAACCTGAGCGCGCGCGAATCGTTCTTCGAGGTCATCGACTTCTGGCTGGTGTTTCCGATCGCGGGGCTCTTGATCCTGAAGCTGCGGAAGTTTAACTACTTCGCCTTCATGGGGATCCTCAGCTACATCATCTACTCCATCGTCACCTACGAAGAGTACACCTGGTCCTACAACAGCGACTCACCCTTCTTCTACAACTACGCCCTCACCGTGTGTTCGCTGATGGTCTTCATCTACTTCCTTCTGCCCGGTACGCGTAAACCCTTCTTCGATGCCCGCGTGCGCTGGTGGGAGCCGATGCAACGCTACAACGTGCACCTCCCGTGTTTCTTGAGTCACGGCGAACTCACCTTCAACGCTCACATCCTT
>JBKHVY010000199.1:0-4518 GCA_046569805.1 Bacteriovoracia bacterium
GAGTCACAGGTGGGCTCCAAAAAGTGTCGTCACTCACCGGGGTCGCAACCTCTGCCGTTTTCGGATACCGCAGGAGATACGGTGATAAGTCGTGAGATAGACCCATACCAAGGATCTCAAGCAGACTGACGCCTGCTTCTACCCGGTGACGATCGATGAAGGACGTGTAGATGAGATCAAGCTCGTTCCAGAGCTTCATGTCAGGAAAGGCGTTCGCATCGTATAGCGATTCCTGGAGTTCGCAGAGGTGGCGAACTTTATAGAGAAGACCTGGTTTGCGCTCAAGGATTTTGTGGCCAGCAAGCTCAACTACGTCGGAGCTGGTGAGAACAGTACACTTCTCGCGCAGATCAGTGATCTTTACCGCGGCCCACGCCGGCGAAGCCAAAAGGCAAACAAGCGCCAGCGTCTTCATGCTAGGTTCTCGCGCCCTTGTAATCCATGATTTCGCGGTTTCCGATGTAGCTGTAGAAGATGAAGATCGCCACAAACGCTGCGTGGATTGGCCACGGGAGTTCGGCGAAGCCGTCGTACTGTCGGAAGAAGCCCCACGCGAAAGTAACGGCCGTGCCACCGTGGATGCAGATCCACATGATCATGTGGATGAAGGTTTCTCGCTCAGAGCAGCGAGGCAAATGCCAATGGATCTCATCGAGGAACTCGTGCAGGGTCCGCGTGACCCAGCAGCCGATGAAGAGGAAGAGTGCCATGCCAGGAAACCATGCCATGAGCAAGAGCGAGAGCATGAGTCCGTAGCTGGCGTAGAGGATCATCCGGTGAGTGCGGAGCTCACCGTCGGTGATGTCTTTCTTCCAGATCGCGAGGTGCGTCTTGTGATCGAGGTACCAGAAAGCACCGAAGACGGCTCCGAAGCCGAGCATCGCATACGCGAAATGGAGGGACGGGATTGCTTCAAGCCACGACATAAACCACCATCCTGATGACGAAGATAACCCCGCAGGTTGCGAGGTTCATGTACTGAGTTGCGTAGTGACCTGGCTCCCCGAGCCGCAGCCACTCAAGATTCACACTCCGCCAGACGATCACACCGATCCACGCGAGCGCCCACGGCAAAGGCATGATAAAGAGCACCAGTCCGCTCAGAAGATTCACCAAGTGAAGGGCGATGTAGGTGTTCTTCTCTCCGAAGACGATCGGAAGCGTGCGCGTATTCGTGCGGCGGTCCTCATCCAGGTCATCGAGGTCACGCAGGACACTGCCCGCCGTGACCTGGAGAGCGACGAAAAGAGCTGCCCATTGAGCGTATTCGTTATTAAAGCTTCCGGATCCCACGAATACCAGGAGTCCCCAGCCGATTCCGATCCACAGACTCTTGATACCAGTGAGGGACTTCAAACGAAAAACACCGTCTTTGGTCGGGAACGGGTGTGAGTACAAGAGGCCCAAGAGAAGAATCGAGACCGCACTCACGAAAGTAACGGGACCGCGCCAGAGGGCAACACCCAGGCCCGAGCTGAGGAGAGCGATGAGGTAGATGCCTGAGCGCGATGCCAGTGCCTTGAGCGTCGGCTGCGTGTCCATCAGCGTATCCATGCCATAGACAAAAGCCACCAGAGAAATTGTGGTCCAACAAATACAAAGAACGCACCCGAGCTGGAAGCCCGCGAGACTATGGCCCGTGAGGACGATGGCGAGAGCGGCCAGCGTTAGCAACCAAATCGACTTTCTTCGCCAAATCAAAAACTGATCCGTCATACATCCCTCAAACGTAAGTTGAGTCAGTATGGCGCAATCTTTAATTCTTGAGGCATGACCGAGTAATTTTCACTCGGTTCTAAGACGGAAACTACTTCACACGGTGTAAAGAGTCCGCTTTTTCGACGGCCTGAACACATAGCCCCTCGCCCTGAGAGCTAAAGGTAATATTAAGGTCGCAGAAACTCAGCCCAAACACACTTTCAGGATTGGCCTGTCGAGGCCGTGGATCCAGGGCCAGGACCTGCTCGATCGGGTCCCGAAGGTGCTCCGATGCAAGCTGACGCAGCTGAAGCTCCGATGACGGGGACCACATCACTGCAAGGGCTTTTGTTAAAATCTTGTCCGACCAATGTGAAACCTCGCCCGACGGGCGATCGTAAGACGCCACGTAGGGTTTAATGTCTAAGATGGGAGTTTCATTTACAAAATCATGACCTGAGACGTGGATATTGATCGCTCCATCTTTAAATTCTATTTTCTCTCGCTTCACGAGAGACAGGCCGATGGAATTAGGCCTATGCGGTGAGCGAGTTGCAAAAACCCCCATTCGCTTTTCTCCACCGAGGATCGGAGGGCGCACCGTTCCGCCACGGAAGGGCCCGCTCAAATGAAAATCGAAGAGCACCCATAAGTGACTACAGTCCTCAAGCCCTCGCGCTAAAGTCTCGTGGCCCCAGGGCCCTTCTAGACGTAAGATCGCCCTTAAACTCGGGGCCAAGCCTGGTTGTTTAGGGACTCCAAATTTTTCAGGAAACTCTGAAAGAATTTTTCCAATAGCTTGATATTGCATGGACAACCCCCAAGTCGTGGTACTCATCCCGCCCCGTGAGACGTAACTTTTAACCGGTCAGTTTCGTAGTAACTTTAACTGATAAAACCTTCAAAAAATAGATCTCTCGTTAGGAGCCCGCTATGGTCGAAGCTTTACTCGCACAGCAACTCATTCCGGACTTCATCATCCGCTTCGGGATCCGTCGGCTCTTGCGCCAGCGGCTCGATGAAATTCGTCCCCTCGCGACAGACGGCGCTCAGGCCGAGTTCTTTGCGATGCTTAAGCAAGGACCGATCGCCGTTAACACTACCGACGCCAACGAGCAGCACTACGAAGTGCCGACCGAGTTCTACCTTCGGGCCCTAGGCCCGCATCTCAAGTACTCAAGTGGCTACTGGGAAGCGGGCGACGATCTCCCCGCCTCAGAGAAGCGCATGCTCTCTCTCACGTGCGAACGAGCAGGCATCACCGACGGGATGGACATCCTCGAGCTCGGCTGCGGGTGGGGCTCCCTCACGCTGTGGATGGCCGCGAAGTTTCCCAAGTCAAAGATCACGGCCGTGAGTAACTCGGCAACCCAGCGCGCGCACATCATGAACATCGCGGAACAGCGGGGCCTCAAGAACATAACGATCCACACCGCGGACATGAACGCCTTCGAAGCACCAGGGCAGTACGACCGCATCGTTTCAGTGGAAATGTTCGAGCACATGCGCAACTGGGACAAGCTCCTCGAGAAGGCACACCGTTGGCTAAAGACTGATGGGAAGGCGTTCATCCACATCTTCGTGCATAAGTCGACGCCGTACCTCTTCGAGGTCAAGGACGAGACCGACTGGATGTCGAAGTACTTCTTCTCCGGGGGCATGATGCCGAGTTTCGATCAGTTCAAAAAATTCGATCGTCACTTCCGTGTGGCGCAACAGTGGAAAGTGAACGGAAACCACTACGCACAAACTTCTGAAGCCTGGCTCAAAGAAACAGACAAGCACAGAGACTTCCTCCTCCCCCTTTTCGAGAAGCACTACGGAAAGGGCCAGGGCCGCAAGTGGCTCGAGTGGTGGCGCGTGTTCTTCATGGCGTGCGCCGAGCTCTTCAAGTTCGACGGCGGAAACGAGTGGTTCGTGGGCCACTACCTCCTGGAGAAGAAATGAAGAAGAAGCTCGCGGTCGTCGGTACCGGCATGGCCGGGATGTCGGCGGCGTACTTCTTGAACGACGACTACGATGTGACGGTCTTCGAGAAGAACGCCTACGTCGGCGGGCACACGAACACCGTGACCGTCGCGGAGGCGGGACGCGAGGTGCCCATCGACACGGGCTTCATGGTCTTCAACGAAGTCACCTACCCACTGATGTGCCGGCTCTTCAAGAAGCTCGGGGTTCCCTACCACGATACGGACATGTCTTTTAGCGTCTACGACTACAACCGGCGCTTTGAGTACAACGGCGGCTCCTTCACCGACCTCTTCACCCAGAAGAAGAACGCGCTGAGCCCGCGCTTCTGGCGCATGCTCATCGACGTCTACACCTTCGGGACGCGGGTCCCGCGCTACCTCACCGAGGCGAAGTTCGAGGGCATCTCGCTGGGGGACCTCATCCGCGCCGAGGGGTTTGGCCCCGGCTTCACGCACGACTACCTCCTGCCGATGACGGCCGCCGTGTGGTCCACGCCCCACGATGAGATGCTCCGGTTCCCGGCCCGCAGCATGGTGCGCTTCCTGCAGAACCACGGCCTGACCGGCATCGATACGCAGCACCAGTGGAAGACCGTCGAGCGCGGCTCTGAAACCTACAAGCAGAAACTCATCGCCGCCTTCCGCGACAAGATCACGACGAGTAGGCCCGTGGCGTCGGTGCGCACGAACGAGGACGGGAGTGCGACGCTGACCTTCGCCGATGGCATCGCCACAGCCACCATTTCCACCGGCCACACCTATCGGCCTTTTCAGGTGGTCGAGATCGCTGGAGCCGAGCAGCCTGAGTACAACGGTTCATTCCGTGTGCTGTCGACGACCACGACCGCCT
>JBKHVY010000200.1:0-4501 GCA_046569805.1 Bacteriovoracia bacterium
CGGCTCCTTAGTGCTTGGCGACCTGGCCGGACTTGATCTCCTGGGAGATGAGCGCGGTGAGGTGGGCCATGTTAACGATTTCTTCGGTCGTCGCGGTTCGCTGGACGATGTTGATCGCGTACTCGAGCGGCAGGAGGATCGGGCCTACGGGCGTGGCGCCGCCGAGCTGCACGAGGAGCTTGTAGCTGATGTTCGCGGAGTTCAGGTCCGGGAAGACCAGGACGTCAGCGGACGTGTCGAGCGAACAGAAGTCGAAGAGGTTCTTCATGATGTCGTGGTTCATCGCCACGTCCGCCTGCATCTCGCCGTCGGCGATGAGCTTCGGATCTTGCTTCTTCGCGAGCGCCACGGCGGCGGCGACGGTGCTCGGCGAGTCCGAGCGGCTCGAGCCGAAGTTCGAGTACGAGAGGAACGCCACGCGCGGCTCTTTCTTCATGAGGCGGCGGTAGAGCTCTGCCGTCGAGACGGCGATGTCGGCGAGCTCCTGGCTGTTCGGCGCGGTCTGCACGGTGCAGTCGGAGAGGAAGACGACCTTCTGCTTGAAGATCAGGATCATCACGCCGGCGACGCGGCTGCGGCCCTCGCGCTGCGTGCCGACGACTTTCATGATCGGACGCATGCACTCCGGGTAGTTCTGCGTGGCACCGGTGACCATGCCGTCGGCGAGGCCCTGGGTGACCATCATCGAGCCGAAGTAGTTTCCGCGCTTCATGACGTCGCGAGCGAAGGACGACGAGACGCCCTTGCGCTGGCGGCGCGTGAAGTAGTCTTCGACGAAGCCTTCGTAGTGCTCGGTGTCTTCCGGGTGCAGGATCTCGAGCTCCTTGAGGTGCCCGAGGTTCAGCGCATCCATCTTCTTGTGGATGAGCTTCTTGCTGCCGAGGAGGATCGGCTCGACGAGGCCCTCTTCCTCGAGGATAGAGACGGCCTTGAGGACGCGTGGCTCCGTGCCTTCGGCGAAGACGATCTTCGGACGATCGCTTCCCGGGAGGCGCGAGCGGATGTGGCGCATGAACGAGCCACCCTGGCCCAGGCGCTCCTGGAGCATCGTTGCGTACTGGTTGAGGTCTTCGATGTGGATGCGCGCGACGCCGGACTCCATGGCGGCCTTCGCTACGGCCGGAGCGACGCGCGTGAGAACGCGCTTATCGAAGGGCTTCGGGATCAGGTAGTCGCGGCCAAAGGTAAAGTTGGCGTTCCCGTAGGCGCGCTTTACGTCCTCCGGGACTTCTTCCTTCGCGAGGTCCGCGAGGGCCTTGGCCGCCGCGCGCTTCATGGCTTCGTTGATCTTGCGCGCGCGCACGTCGAGGGCGCCGCGGAAGATGAACGGGAAGCCCAGGACGTTGTTCACTTGGTTCGGGTAGTCGGTGCGGCCAGTCGCCATGATGGCGTCGTCGCGCACGGCCTTCACTTCTTCGGGAGTGATCTCCGGCTCCGGGTTCGCCATGGCGAAGATGATCGGATTGGCGGCCATGGTCTTCACCATGTCCTTCGTGACGAGGCCCTTGGCCGAGCAGCCGAGGAACGCGTCGGCGCCGTTGAGGGCGTCGGCGATGGTGCGCGCCTTGGTCTCGACGGCGAACATGTCTTTGTACTTGTTCATGCCTTCGGTGCGGCCCTTGTAGATCACACCTTTCGAGTCGACCATCATGAGGTTCTCGTGCTTCACGCCGAGGTCGCGCAGGAAGAGTGCGCAGGCGATGGAGGCCGCGCCGGCGCCGCTGACGACGACCTTCACGTCCTTGATGTCGCGCTTGGTGATCTCGAGGGCGTTTAAGAACGCCGCACCGGCGATGATCGCCGTTCCGTGCTGGTCGTCGTGGAACACCGGGATGTCCATGATCTCGATGAGTTGCTTTTCGACTTCGAAGCACTCAGGTGCTTTGATGTCTTCGAGGTTCACGCCGCCGAAGGTCGGCTCGAGGGCTTTCACCGTCCGAACGATCTCCTCCACCGTGTCTGCGTTGACTTCGATGTCAAAGACGTCGATGTCGGCGAAGCGCTTAAAGAGGACGCCCTTTCCTTCCATCACCGGCTTCCCGGCGAGGGCGCCGATGTTACCGAGGCCCAGGACGGCGGAGCCGTTCGAGAGCACGGCGACGAGGTTCCCTTTCGCGGTGTACTTGTAGACGTCGTCGGGGTTCTTCGCGATCTCCAGGCAGGGACCGGCGACACCGGGAGAATAGGCGAGGGCGAGGTCCCGGGCGGTCAGACAAGGCTTCGTGGAAGTTATTTCGATTTTGCCGGGGCGACCTTGAGAGTGGTAGTCCAGGGCTTGGCGGTACTTCTCTTCGTGACTGGCTTCTTTGTTCGTACTCACTCGAACACATCCTTTGCTAGAATTTTAGTGAGAGAACGATAACAGGTTTACTTGTGGGCGACTACCGATGCGCGTCGCGCAACTGCGTAGACAAGGCCCAAAAAAGCGCCTGCGAGGCCTGCGTAGAATTCATCTAGGCCTGTTGGACGGAAATAGTTGAGAAAGGCCATAGAAACCATGGCCAGAATCCCGGTTACAACAGACTGCAAAAATCCCCGATCGGATACGGTCCCCGGGCGCCACAGGCCCCACAAAAGCGCGGGAAGAAGGCACGCCGAAATGAGACCTCCGACGGTTTTCCAGACCACGACGATGCTCCCGCCACCGAACAACGGCGCCACCGCCCAGGCGACAAGTCCCGTCGCGATCATGCCGAGCTTCAGCCACCGCTTGCCGTCTTTCTTTAGGAGGTCGTGGGTGAGCGCCGCTCCTGCGGTGAAGAGGTAGGAGTCGAGTGTAGAGAGAATGGTCGCGAGGATGCCGGCCAGGAAAAATCCTCGAAGGCCGATGGGAAGGACGAGCATTCCGAGCTGCAAGTACGACTGCTCCGCGAGGGCGTGCGGAAAGAGGGCCCTGGCGTAGAGGCCACCGAGCGTCGTGGCGACGTCGAACACGACCCAGACGCCGATGGCGATGAAGAGGCCCCGGCGCGCGGTGCGGAGATCCTTCGCCGCTTGGATGCGCTGATGGAAGTTGGGATCGACGAGCGTTCCCAGCGCGATGGCACCCCAGATGAACAGTGTGGCGTAGTCGTTCCCGCCGGTGGGGTCCCAGTGGCCCGCGGGCAGCTGTGTGGTTAGGAAGTCGACGCCGCCGTAGGACGCCCACGCGAAGATCACCACGAGCCAAACGGCGATGACCATGACGATGCACTGAACGAAGTCCGGGTAGACCACGGCCTTGAGGCCACCCCAGAGGCCATAGGCGTAGAGAAAAAGAAGTCCGATGAAGGACGCCTGCCACCAGGACATTCCAAGGAGAGGACCGATGAAGTGGCCCAGGCCCGCGACGTAGCCAATCGGCAGAAGGTTCGCCAGCGCGAGGACGGCGGTGAGCTGGCGCGCCCGAGGACCGAAGAGCTTCCCCGCCAGGTCCGCCAGGCCCGTCGACTCGTGGTGGCGCACCCGAGCGACCAGAAAGAAGGCGAAGATAAAGTACGTCACGTACCAGAACGCTCCCTGGGTGACGAAGTTGAAGACTCCGCGCTCGAAGCTCAGAGCGGTGACTCCAAAGATTCCGCCGTACCACGTCGCCACGAGCGAGGTAACGAACAAGGGAAGCGTGAGGCGGCGGCCCATGAGGAGGAGCTCGAGCGTCGAGCTCTCGTCGCGCTTCTCCCGGCGCGCCACTCGGTGGCCCCAGGCCACGGCCAGTAAGGTCGCAGCGAGCACGGCGGCGAACACCGCCCAGTCGAGCGGCGTGAGAATTTCGTGAAGCGGTTGCATGGCAGAAGTATAAGTCCTCGCGCAGTGTTTGTCTCTTAGCGCGAGACGCGCTATCCTTGGGACGTGAAAACACTCCTCCTCCTTACCCTCGCGCTCGTCGCCGGCTGCCAGCCTCTGGGGCAGCTGCAGGAAACCGTCCGCGGTTTCTTCGGTGCCCGCCCCGCGGAGCCGGAGGCCAGCGCCGAGTACACGCCGACGCCACCGCCGGCGCTCGAAGCGGATAAGGTCGTGCAGCTGAGTCCGAAGGAGAAAGTCCTGACGCTGATCGAGCAGTTTAACCGCTCCCCGGAAGACGTCGTCGCAGGACTGATCATCAACGAGCTGACGCAGAACCGCTCGATCTTCCCGGCGAGCGAGGACGCGGCCCTGAAGAACGTCCTCAACCGGCTCGTGCCGTGGGTGCAGCAGGGCCAGCCGCAGACGCTGAGCCTCTTGCTCCAGCTCGCGCCGCTGCTCCTGGGAGAGAACAAGGAGCTCGTCCGCGCCATCGTGTCGCGGGGCTTCGATAGCGATCCCGTGTTCTTGATCACCCTCCTACTCAAGCGCGGCGAGGATAAGCTCTGCTACCTCTCGAGCCTCGTGCCGCCGGAGATCTCTCCGGATAACAAGCTCAACTTCCTCCTCTCGCGGCGCGAGCAGTTCCTGGAGCTCAAGCTCGACACGTCGCTGACGGCGGCGCAGCTGAGCTTCCTCGAAACCTGTATCCGCACGATCGAGCTCACCACGACTCCGGCCG
>JBKHVY010000201.1:0-4497 GCA_046569805.1 Bacteriovoracia bacterium
ACCAGAAACTCCAGAGGCCTCATTTTACCTTCATCTCGAGCCGCATGCTCGAGAGCAAGCACTTCTACGACGATCAGACGACGCCCTTCCAAGACCTACTGTTTCGTTTCTAGTCCTCGCCCTCGTCACCGCGGCCGCGGCGACGAATCTCAGCGTTCACGTCACGCAGAAGTTTCTCGCACTCGAGGTCCGAGAGCCCCGCCAGCATGTGACTCTTCTGCAACTCTTTAGTCGCCTTCCCGTGAGTCTTATAAGACTCGAGGCGATTGTTGAGATTGTTTCTCAGGGTACGAAGCTTCTTCGGCGTCAGGGCCATGAGGTCGGTCAGATCAATCATTTCTTACTCGTTTTCAAACGGACGGACTTAATCAAAACAGTATCCATCGGCACATCTCCGTGGCCCGCGCGGTTCCCCGTGCGAACCGCCTTGATGCGATTCACGACGTGCATGCCGCTCGTGACTTTTCCGAACACCGCGTAGCCGAACCCTTGCGGCGTTGGGGCCGTGTGGTTCAAGAAGGCGTTGTTGCCGACGTTGATGAAAAACTGCGCCGTCGCAGAGTGTGGATCAGAGGTCCGTGCCATGGCGATGGTGCCTTCCTCGTTGAGGAGACCGTTCGCGGCTTCATTCTTGATCGGCGCCCGCGTTTTCTTTTCGTTCATTTTTTCGTCGAACCCACCCCCCTGAATCATGAAACCATTAATGACTCGGTGGAAGATGGTATTGTCGTAGAACTTGGCGTCGACGTATTGAAGAAAATTCTTGACCGTTTCGGGGGCCTTCTCTTGGTTGAGTTCAATCTCAATCGTGCCATGGCTGGTTTGCATCTCGACCACCGGCGCCGCTGCGAAAGATACCTGTGCAGTAAGACTAAGCAGCACCGCACCTAAAAAAGCTTTCATATCTTATTCTCCTTCAACCACTTAGACCTCAAACGAGGCCTAATTTCTCTTAAATCTGATGGTTATCAGCATTTCTATTTCAAAGCAGCTTACAATAACCGAGACACCTTTGAGGAGATCTATGTCACGTCAATTTTTGCACCAGTCGCATTTTTATGATTCTGACGAATCCTACGTTCAACAGACCTGCACCTATTTGGGCGAGGGCTGGGACCAGGAGCAAGGACTCCTGGTGTTTTGTGGCCGGACGCACTGGGAGCGGATCTGCTTCGAGCCGGGGCTCAAGGGAAAAGACGTCAAAGAAAAGATCCTCACCAACGACCTCATGTTTTTTGACGTTGAGCACGTCATCCTCCAGGTGCTGGACAAGGACTCCCTTAACGTCGACGCCGCACTCACCATGCTGCTGCCGCTTTTGCAGATGATGAAGCAGCAGAAGCCCTCAGTCCGCATGTACTCAGAGATCACCAACACGCTCATGGAATATCATAACTAGAAGGTCGCATTGGAGATGGAAGAAGTGCTGCACGAGATTCAGCGCACGCACCAGATCGACCTGTGCAGTGGCTTTAACCTCCACGAGTTCCACCACTCGGATGACGGGCCCGTGTTCGACACGATCTGTTCGTTCCACGACCGGATCATTTCCCCCTTCGAGAGCAACGAGAAGATTCACCCGCTCCAGCTCAAGCAGCGCGACCTCTCATTGCAGTACGCTCACGAGTCGATGAGTGCGGCCGAGAAGTACCTCCACGTCAGCAAGGCGAGCAGTGAGCTGGTCCATGAACTGATGAACCCGCTGAGCATCGCGATGATGCAGAACGAGCTCCTAGATCAGCTCCTCAATGACCCGGAGACGACCATCGAAAAGCAGCAGGCGATCCTCAAGAAACAGCGAAAGCAAATCGGTCGCATGGCACAGATCCTGGAGAACGACCGCAGCGCGAACGCTCGTCAGCGCCTGGTCTTCGAGACCGTTCGCCTTGATCAGATCATTCATCAACTCGCGACCCAGCTCGACGAAGAATTTCAGAACCTGGAGATCAAGCTCGACGTGCGCTTCACCATGAAGTGCGAACTCAACGGCAACGCCATGGCCATTGAGCAAGTTCTCTTGACCCTTCTGCACACGGCCCGCGACGCGATCATCGAAAGCAACAAGCCCGGTGCCGTCATCATCGACGCCGCGTACACCGACCAGGGTCACGTCCAAGTCTTCGTGCAGGATAACGGCGTGGGCATGGACCAGAACAAGATCAAGCAAGTCTTCACTCCATTCGTAGGGGCGCGGCAGGTGGGTTCGGGCCTGAGCCTGGCCATGTGCCGCTCCATCATCGAGGAGCACGGAGGCTACCTCACCTGCACCTCGCGCGAGGGCCTCGGTACCACCATGACTCTGACTTTCCCGAAGGCGACCGTCTTGTAAGTTCTACAGCGACTCTAGCCGACGACTGGAGATCAGGGCCATAAGAAGTGCCATGATCCACATGCACCTTGATCAGATCCTGCGCCTTCATCGCGCTGAGCACGGCTCCGGTGAGTTCCGCACTCACGACGTCTTCTGTGTCGCAGCGACCGGTCAGAAGATCCGCTTTGCGCCCTGGGGCCAGGTTCCTGGAAGCTATCTCCAGGTGCTGGAAGTGTTCCACCAGCGCTGGGTGCGTGCTGAGACCCCGCGGGAGATCTTCGCCGCCCTGAGTGTTTTCTGGCTGGGCCACATCGCCGTCCACCCCTTCGCCGACGGCAACGGTCGCGTGGGGAAGAAATTCGTGAAGAATAAACTTCGTGAGAAGGGAATTTTTACAATCTCTACTGACAGCCTCGACTCGATCCTTCTGACGGGGCAAACAGGAGACGACCTTCGTCGATTGCAAGATTACTTTCAACACCAACTACTCGCCTAAGAGGTACCTATGCTGAATCCTGGACTCGCCCTATTCCTTACCATGGCCGCAAAATCTCTCACCGGCGCCGACTTCGACGCTCACGTCCAGGGCGTGCTCGCCGCGCGGCCCGCTGACGACGCTCGCATCACGCAGGTGGCGCTCCTCGCCCAGGACTGGGTCCAGCACTACGAGCAAGCGGTGGTGCTGGGCACGACTCCAGACTACGAAGAGCAGACGAAGATCTGGCACTTCGAGCAACTCCTCAAAGGTGCCGATGAGATGTGCAGCGATATCAACCTCTTCACCTGTCTCAGTGACCTCGTGTGTGACAATCAAATTGGACACAACTTGAACCGTGACATGATGGGTTGTCCCTAGACGGCGCGCCGCTTTCGCGGTTAAATGCGAAGTCTTAGGAGACGCTTATGATATCGCCGATTTTTGATGCTTCCCAGTGGACCGAGGTCACCGAGTTTCAGTTCGAGGACATCACCTTCCACCGCGCGAAGCACACCGGCGCCGTCCGAATTGCTTTCAATCGCCCTGAAGTCCGCAATGCCTTCAGACCGCAGACCGTAGACGAGCTCCTCACCGCCCTCGAATGGTCGCATCAGCAAAACGACGTGGGCGTTATCCTCCTCACCGGTAACGGTCCCTCACCCAAAGACGGCGGCTGGGCCTTCTGCTCCGGCGGAGACCAGCGCGTCCGCGGCAAGCAGGGCTACGAGTACTCCACCTCGAAGTACGCCCGGGCAGGCCATGGCCGTTTGCACATCCTCGAAGTCCAGCGCATGATCCGCTTCATGCCGAAGGTCGTGATCGCCGTGGTCCCCGGCTGGGCCGTGGGCGGTGGTCACTCGCTGCACGTGGTGTGCGACATGACTCTCGCCTCGAAGGAGCACGCCATCTTTAAGCAGACCGACCCGGACGTCGCCTCGTTTGACTCCGGCTACGGCTCCGCGTACCTGGCGCGCCAGGTGGGTCAAAAACGTGCCCGCGAAATCTTCTTCCTGGGCCACAACTACTCCGCGCAAGAAGCCTTCGAGATGGGCATGGTGAACAAGGTCGTCCCACACGCTGACCTCGAAAAAGAAGCTTTAGAGTGGGCGACCACCATCTGCGGCAAGTCCCCCACAGCAATCAAGATGCTCAAGTTCGGCTTCAACCTCATCGACGATGGCCTCGTGGGCCAGCAGATCTTCGCCGGCGAAGCCACGCGGCTCGCCTACGGCACCGACGAAGCCGTCGAGGGCCGCAAGGCCTTCCTCGAGAAGCGTGACCCGGACTTCAACATCTTTCCCTGGTTGTATTAAGTGGCCACTCACCTGCACGTCTGGGGCATCAAGAAAGACATCGAGATGGAGAAGCTCCTCCAGGTCTTCGGTGACTTCGATGTTCCCCACACCTTTCACGACTTCCGTGACGACCCGCCCGAGGACGACCGCCTCCAGAAATGGGCCGACTACCTGAACCAGGAATTTCCGATCAACGGCCGCAGCACGCTGTGGAAAAAATCCGAGCGCATGTTCATGCGGCTCGAGCACGAAGAGCGCATGAACTGGTTGCGCAAGCACTACCACGTACTCGAGCGGCCCATCATCGAAGACGAGAACTTCGAAGTTCTGATCACGGGCGCGAGACCCGAGCGCATCCTTAAAGAGCTCTGTAACATCCGCCTCTAGCGAGCTTTAGGCCCCGAAGAGCTCTT
>JBKHVY010000202.1:0-4441 GCA_046569805.1 Bacteriovoracia bacterium
TGAGCGTGATGGCATTATTCAGAGGTTTGAGTATTGCGTTGAGTTATCTTGGAAAACCGCAAAGAAGAAACTTGACCAAAATAGTATTGAGACTGATTCTCCGCGTGAAGTGTACCGCCAGATCGCGAAGCTAGGCTGGATCAAAGACGCTAGCACTTGGTTTGAATTCTTGAATGCAAGAAACAAAACAAGCCATATGTACCGCGAAGAGATCGCCAAAGAAATCTTTGCAGTTGTTCCCGGATTTCTCATCGAGGCACAACAGCTCCTCAAAAAGCTTAAGGCCTTGACCTGATGAAGGCCTACGGGATCGACCAAAGGTACCATGAAATTCTCGCGAGCATTTTTGAGAAGTGCTTCGCGGACATTCCATCAACTAAAATTTGGATTTTTGGATCTCGCGCCAAAGGCACACAGCGGCCTAATTCTGATATTGATCTTTTAGTCTCTGGAAGAACAAAGAAAATTAAAGATCGACTGACGAAACTAGACGTCGAGCTCAAAGAATCCGATATTCCTTTTTCGATCGACATTGTCTATCTCCCAGAGCTCGCAAAAGAGTTTAAAGCCGATGTCCTGCGAACTCGGATGATGCTCTGGAACCCAGAAATGATTCAACGGCGAAGCCCTTGGAGAGTATGTCCTCTTGGCCAGCACTGGGTCTCACGTCACGACAGGCCATACCCTTCAGGGATTTCCGATGTGGATGGACACTGCAGAGTTAATCGTAGCAAACGAGATATTCTCATGTTCGATGAGATGAAGCTGATTGAAATGACCAAGTTATTCAGTGAAGCACCGAAGCCAAATCCTTTTAAATCTAACCCATCGTGGGGAGAAAAATACGATAAGCAGATCGGTGGATGGGTACGGTATTGGAACGATATCTTAGGTTTGAAAAATAAGATTGACCCAAATATTGTTAAGGCACTTATTGCATCAGAATCAAGTTTTGATCCCATGGCTGCAGCGCGAGGTGTCCCAATGTCAAAGCAGGCAAGGGGACTAATTCAACTCATGCCACAGACAAGAAAAATATTGTCTGATCCGAAAGGTGAACTCAAAGACCACTTAATTAAAGCAGATAAAGATGACTTGTTTGATTCGACAGTATCAATATCGATGGGCGTTCGTTGGCTCGTTCGTAAACAAGAAATTGCTTCAAGAAAACTTAAGAGGGAAGCAACTTGGAAAGAAGCCATCCTAGAGTATAAGGGAATTCTTATGCAAAATCCTAATGTTGGAAAAAATCCTGTGATCAGAAAGAAGCTGAATGATCTTTATTCAGATCTGGGTGTCTAGTCATAATCCTCATCTTCGACATCTCCCTGTTCCCAGTAGCCACTCAAAGTCTTAATTTGATCTATATACCAAAGCTCATAATTTCCCGTGTGTTTGTGTCGCGGGAGTTGAGCTGCGTAAATGCACATATGCTCCTCGCCTTCAGTTAAATCATACCACTTTCGAATAATCTTATCGGCCTTCCAAGGAATATCAGGGCCGAGCTCAAAGTAGGCTACTATGTTTTGTTTTTGGATACGGATAGAAGGGACCTTGCGAGGTCCTCGATAATCGATATTCGTATACGTGATAAATGCACTTCTCGTTGGAAAGCAAGTCCACTCGTTGAAGCTTGCCCAAGGATTCGGGTCGAAGTTTGCGGAACTGAGGGCCGGCCACCGGTTATGCTCTAGCTCAAGTTCGTGGTCTCGATCCGTTAGAATCGTATAAGCATCAAACGACTGTCTGAAGTGTTGGAATTCGAACATGAGAGTAAAGAGTAGTTCTTGCATGGGCTAAATATGCAGAGTTTATTTTTATATTAAAAGCACCAATAGGAACCGGGTATGTTTTAGAAGCAACTCTTTAATATTGCATGCTTTACGTACAAAAAAGCCTCCGTTTTTCAACAGAAATGTATAAACAACACAGCAATCTATGATTTGTACGAAATATGTCGTACAATAATTGGAGAGATGTGTGGGGCTAACGGACGTACGAGCACAGATCGTCAAATATCTACGGGCCGGTCAGTATCAACATGACACGACCCGGAGAGGTGAGATCGAAGAGAAGAACCTCCTGGTGACGAACGTCGTAAGTATCGTCGATGTCATTCAGCTGATCTTGGCGACGAAAGGGCATCAGTATTCATCTTCCCGGCATCATTCTGATCGAACGATCACGGTCCACATCTTTAAGCCTCTGAGGAACGGTGTTCGCTGGTACATCAAGTGTTACGTGCTCGAGCCAAACGTCTGGTTCATCAGTGTCCATCGCTAAGGAGGAGAAAATGAAAATTTACGTTGAGGGCGAAGCCACGCGCGGGATCTGTAAGGTTTGCCGGAAGCAAGTTCCTGCGACCTTTTGTATTCGAAGTGTACCGCTCTCAAAATCAAAGAAGATCGTAAAAGATATCCTCGTGTCGACCTGTGATGTCTGTCAGCACGTCCTCGGAATCCCCCAGCAGTCAGCGCCCCAGATCAAGGAAGTGATTCGGCAAAAGCATTCGATCGAGGTGCGCCTGCCGATCCATCTCCGTGATGTTCTGGCCCTCGCCAGTGACCAGGTGGGAGCCACTTCACCGGACCACGTCCTCCGGTTCTACATCTCCGAGGCTGCAGCATCGAAAACGATGGTGAAACAAATCAAAGAGCTCTCGAGATCAGAATTCTCAGACGGTGCGGGGTACCGGCTGTCGCTAAAAGTCGGAGACCAGTTGCACGCTCGTTTTGAGTCCTTGCTCACGCTGTCCGGTCTCACGAAGACCCAGCTTCTAAAAGCACTTATTTTATTTATAAACCACGATCTCTTGCAGAGGCCCTCGAAGAAGCGACAGCAAGAAATTGAAAGGGTACTCCTCGCCGCTGGATGAGCTACCCCAGGAGCATCGAGAAGTCGTCCTTCGTGAGCTTCCCGCTGAAGTACTCGTCGTCGTCCTCGGCCATGAGGTCGCGGAAGAGTTCGCGCTTGGCCTGCTGGAGCAGCATGACTTTCTCCTCTACGGAGTCTTTCATGAGCGGGCGATAAACGGTGAGCTTATTCTCCTGGCCGATACGGTGAGCACGGTCGACGGCCTGGCGCTCGACGGCGGGGTTCCACCACGGGTCCATGAGGAAGATGTACGAGGCGGCCGTGAGATTCAAACCGAAGCCACCGGCCTTGAGGCTGATGAGGAAGACCTGGGCGTCGCCCTCCTGGAAGAGCTCCACCTGTTCGGTGCGCTTCTTGATGGTCTGCGAGCCGTCGATGCGAGCGTACTTCCAGCCCTCGGCGCGGATCTTGTCCTGGATGAGGTCGAGGTAGGTGGTGAATTGCGAGAACACCAGCACCTTGTGGCCCTCTTCCATGAGCTGCGCGAGGTTCTCCATGAGGAAGTCGATCTTCGTCGAGTGGAGGCTCCCGGTCTGCTTCTGCCACAGGCACATCTGCCGCAGCTCGAGGAGCGACTTCAGGACTTCGCCGTAGCGCTTGGTGAAGGCCGGGTTGCTCATCTGCGAGCGCACGAGGTCCAGGCGATCCTGGTAGGTCTTGCGCTCGCCCTCGCTGAAGTCGAGGAACACGTGGTTCTCGACCTTCTCCGGGAGCTCCTTCAGGACCTGCTCCTTCGTCCGGCGCAGGATGAAGGGCTTCACCGTCCTTCGTGCTAAGAGGCGGTTCTTCGACTTCGAGCTCGAGCGCACGAGCGACATGTCGCCCCAGACGCCCGGAACGCACAGGTCCATGATGTTGTAGAATTCGGCGAGGTCGTTCTCCACCGGCGTACCGGTGAGGCAGATGCGGAACTTCGCCTTGAGCTGCCGGGCGGAGTTTGCGCCGAGGCTGCGGATGTTTTTGAGGTGCTGGACCTCGTCGAAGATAATGATGTCGAAGTCCTCGCGCGCGAACGCCCCGAGGGATTCTTTCTTCATGAGGCCATAGCTCGTGAGCACGACCTGCGTGCCCTCGGGGATCTCGCGCTCTTCGCCGTAGAAGATGCCCCACTTGAGGTTCGAGAACTTCTCGAGCTCGTTCTTCCAGTTGTAGAGGATCGAGACCGGACAGATGATGATCACGCGCTTGATCTTCTTCTCGTCGAAGAGACCCTGCAGCAGCATGATGGTCTGGAGCGTCTTACCGAGACCCATGTCGTCGGCGAGGCACGCGCCGAAGCCGTGGTCCCAGAGAAAGCGCAGCCAATTGTAGCCGGTAGTCTGATACGGGCGTGCGATCTCTTTGAAGCGTTCTGGAAGCGTGGCCTCGGGCATGGTCTCGAGGCTCAGGATCTGCTGGCAGAATTTCTCTTCTTCTTCGGTTAGGGCGCCGTCCACACCCAAGCGCTTGAGCTCGAAGAGCTCGAACACACGCGCGCGGTGAAGGGTCAGGCCAAAGCGGCGCATGCCCGGCGCGCCGCCCTCTTTCTTCTCGCCCTCGAGCTTCGTGTAGCGCTGCATGAAGCGCA
>JBKHVY010000203.1:0-4390 GCA_046569805.1 Bacteriovoracia bacterium
ATGGCGCCGGTGTTTGTATTGGTGTGGCGACCCCACCCAACCGAGTCGCGATCATCCGAGCAACGGATATTCCTGAAGCTCACGTCGATGAGCTTCCCCCTGGGGAGATGGGTGAGATCGTAGTCACTGGCCCCACGGTCACGCCGGGGTACTTCGAGCGCATGCGCGAAACGCAATTAGCGAAGATCCCTGTGGGTGATGAACTCTGGCACCGCATGGGGGACGTCGGCTACAAGGATGCTGAGGGCCGCATCTGGTTCTGTGGTCGGAAGTCGCACGTGGTGGCCACGGCGCAAGGGCCGGTGTATCCGATTCCGACGGAAGCCATCTTTAATCAGCATCCACGTGTGGCACGCAGTGCCCTCATCGCCTACCGTGACTTTGTAGCGATCGTGGTCGAGCCACGCAAAGCAGGTGAGGATGTTCCACTGATCGAGCTGCGTCAGTTGGCGCAACTGCATGCGCACACGGAAAAAATAGTTCATTTCTTCGTTCATCCAAGTTTCCCGGTGGACGTGAGGCACAACATAAAGATCGATCGACTGGCGCTTGCGGCCTGGGCGGCGAAGGAGCACCCATGAGAATTCTCATCACCGGCGGCGGTGGATTTCTTGGAACCTGGATCGTGAAAGAGCTGCTTAAGAATTCACACTATCTGGTGACGAATTTCTCTCGCCACAGCTACGAGCATCTGGCGGACCTCGGGGTTCCTACGATCCGCGGAGACATCGCGCACCTGCCGGACGTCGAGCACGCGCTCTCACAGGGGTTTGATGCCATCATCCATACGGCGTCTCTGGTGGGGATGTGGGGACGCGGCGAGGAGTTTGATCGCATCAACGTGACTGGCACCGAGAATCTTCTCGCGACGGCACTGAAATTCGGGATTAAGAAATTCGTCTACACCAGTTCACCCAGCAGTGTCTTTGGCTTGGGAGGCCATCGCGGAAGTGATGAAACGATGCCCTATCCGGCCAAGCACCTCGCGCACTATCCGCGCACGAAGGCGCTGGCGGAAATGCGCGTGCTGGCGGCCAACGGCCCAGATCTTCACACCGTGGCGCTGAGGCCTCACCTTATCTGGGGGCCGGGTGACCAGAACCTTATTCCTCGTGTTGTGAATCAAGCGCGCCTGGGAAAACTCAAAGTCGTGGGCGACGGAGCTAACCAAGTCGACGTCATCTACGTCGAGGAGGCGGCCCGGGCGCATGTGTTGGCACTGGAAAAGCTGGGAGTGGGCTCCGTCGTGAATGGGCAGGCGTACTTTCTGGGCCAGGGGCCTGTGCGCTTGTGGGACTTCATCGATCAGGTATTGACCCATGCCGAGGCTCCAAAACCTGAGGACACCGTGAGTGTCCGGACCGCTCACTTCCTGGGCCGTGTTTTCGAAGCGGTGTGGAAGCTCGCGGGGATCTACAATCCGGAACCTCCCATCACGCGTTTCGTGGCGCTCAACTTAGGGACTGATCATTGGTACTCTCACGCAAAGGCCGAACGTGACTTGGGCTGGGTGCCGGAAATATCCATTGAGGAAGGGCTCAAGCGGCTCTTCGCCAAACGGGCCAGCTACCGACATATCCTTAATCCTGTGACGGAGACGCCGCAAGCCTGAGTTCTTTTCTCGGAAGCTATGGAGGAATAATTAAGTTTGAAAACGTTTTTTCATTCTTGAGTAGAAGGTTTTAGTGCCATCGCGCCGATAGATACGCCATGAGAAAGGATGGCATCGGATGACGGCCCTAAAACTACAGATTCCTCTTGAACGAAAGCTCGAGCTTGATGACGTGCTCGGGCCACTTATGAGTCGAGGATTTCTTTCCGCAGAGGAAGTCGCTCACTGGCAAAAGCTCTGGGCACGCTCGAGTGAAAACCCGCTCAGTCTCATCCATGAACTGACAGCTCCTGAAAAGCGCGTGGGGACGAAGAAATTCACTCACGATGAGCTCATGATCGCGGTCGCCCAGGAGCTGGGCTTAGAGTACCTGCGCGTCGATGTGATGAAGGTGAATCTCGAAGCCGTGAGCCAGCTCATCCCCCACGCCTACGCCGAGCGCCTAAAGATCGTTCCCGTGGAGATCACGCCGACGACGGTCACTATTCTCACCAGCGAGCCCTTCGTGACGTCTTGGGTCGATGAGGTCGCGGGCCAGACCAAAAGAAAGGTCGAGCTGCGATTGTGTTCTCCGCGCCAGATCAAGCACCTCTTGAGCGAAGTCTTCGTCGTTCAAAAGGCGTTTAAAACTGTCGCCAAAGAGCAGGGCCGCACGGGCCACGAGAAACTTAAGCTCATGCGCCAGGGGAAGATCACCGAACTCGATCAGCTGATCGAAAAGTCCCGCGGCAAGGCCCTCTCGACGCAAGACAGCTCCGTCGCTCGCATCGTCGATTGGCTCATTAACTACGCCGCCAACGAGCGCGCCTCGGACATTCACATCGAACCAAAGAAGGGCCTGGGCCTTGTCCGCTTTCGCGTCGACGGCGAACTGCGGACCGTCTATCGGCTTGATCCGGACGTTCTCATCATGGTTGTCTCACGCTTCAAGATCATGGGTGACATGAAGCTCGACGAAAAGCGCAAACCGCTCGACGGAGGCCTCAAGCGTACCCTCGAAAATGGTCGTAAGGTCGAGATGCGTTTGTCCACGTTACCGACGAACTACGGTGAGAAGCTCGTTATTCGAATCTTCGACAAGCAGATCCAGGGACAGGATCTGTCGTTTATTGGATTCCACCCCGAGGACTTGAAGACGTGGGAAGAGCTGATCCACCAGCCCCAGGGCCTGGTGCTGGTCACGGGCCCCACGGGCTCGGGGAAAACCACGACTCTCTACACGACGCTCAGTATGGTCGCCTCGCCGGACGTGAACGTCTGCACCGCGGAGGATCCGATTGAAATCGAAGTCGACGCCCTCAATCAAGTGCAGGTCCAGTCATCCATCGGGCTCAACTTCGCCGAGTGCATTCGCGCCTTCTTGCGCCAGGATCCCGACATCATCATGGTGGGAGAGATCCGTGACCAGGAGACCGGCGAGATGGCCCTACAAAGCTCACTCACAGGCCACTTGGTTTTCAGCACACTTCACACCAACGGTGCACTGGCGACCATCCAGCGCTTGATCGATCTGGGGCTTCCGACGTTCTTGATCAACTCATCGCTCACGGGAATCCTTGCCCAGCGCCTGGTGCGAAAGCTCTGTCCCCATTGTAAACAGGAAGTCCCCACTGACAAGAGCAAGTGGGCGGCACTCCTCGACGGGGCCCAGCTCCCGATGCCCGCGACCATCTTCGAGGCCCGCGGCTGTGAGGAGTGCAAGAACACCGGCTACCTGGGCCGCCTGTGTGTCTACGAGTTGGTGAAGATCACGGATAAGATAAAAAAAGCAATCCATGCGAAGGTAGAGATCACCGAGCTGAAAGAAAAAACCGCGGGCTTCTTCACTCCCTTGCGCGTGAACGGAGCGCGGAAAATCATTGCCGGTGAGACGACGATTGAGGAAGTTCTCAAGGTGGCCTACTAATGCTTTGGCTCATTTTTACTGCTCTTGCCCAGGCCTCTTGTGGCGTCTACGAATTTAAGGGAACTCCGCGGATTGTGGGCGGCCAGCTTCTCTTGCTCATCGCCGAAAGCGCGCGGTCCGAAAAGGTCTTTACCACTGACGCAAGCGAGCAAGCGAAGCTTGCCCCCTTCCTCGATCGTGAAGTGCAGGGAGAGTTCCAACTCCTCGCCGTCCAGGGCCCGAAGGAAGCGATCGCCTCGGAGTTCGTGTCCCTGGAAGACAGCGCGCATGATCCACTCAATCCGCACCACCAAACTTATCTCCGTCTTAAAGAAGCAAGGCCCTGTCCGTGATGCGTTTTATCTTTAGTTTTCTTCTCGTCGCTCTCTCCGTGAATAGCTTGGCGCAGTCAAACTATCTTATGGTCATGGGCGGTGGCGGTGAACCTAAAGGAAGTCCCTCAACGATCTTCGACGCGGAACTGGCGAGCATCGGTGCTTTCGCGAAGACCAATCCCCACTGGCAGTCCAGTGTGATCTTCGACGGCGGCCACGCGCAGACGGAGGCAATTGTCTCTCAGCACTTCGGTCGCTTCAACTCCGCCGGGCAAACCTTCAGTGGCAAGAACTTCGAAGCCTTGATCGCACTCTACGAGCGACGGTTGAACTCCGGAGAAATCAAAAGCGGGGACAAGCTCCTCATTCACATTAATTCCCACGGTGCCCTTCGAAACGCGAGCGCCGAGGAAACACACCGCATCTCTACTTCCGATGCCGCCATGACAAACCTCCAGACGCTCGGGGGAGTGACCGTGCCGCTCGATCGCTTAAAGCAACTAACCGAGCTTGCGGCGAAGAAAGGAGTGAAACTCGGAATCGTCGACCTCTCCTGCC
>JBKHVY010000204.1:0-4364 GCA_046569805.1 Bacteriovoracia bacterium
CGCGTGGGCCTCATCGGGGGCCAGAAGAACAGCGTCAACTCCTACAACGAGATCTCCGGCACGAAAGACGACACGTCGTACCTTTTGAACTTCAACCACCGGCAGACCGACGGCTGGCGCGACCAGAACGATCGCCAGTCGATCCAGTACGCCTCAGGGCACCTGCGCCACAACGTCCATCCGCTGCACTCACTGACACTTGACGTGAACCACTACCAGGCCGACCACCAGGACCCGGGGGGCGTGTCGAAGAACTGCGCCGCCGCCAACGCCCGCTGCTTCTCGAAGGATCGCTTCGCCACGACACTTCGAAACGATGACCTCGAGATCAACCGCCAGCACGTGGCCCTCGGCTGGGAGCACACGCCCGGCTCGACGAAGATCCAGGCCAAGGCCTACGTCAACTCCATCGACCGCGACAGCTTCCGTCAGACCGGCACGGGCTTCGGCACCGTCGCCACCGGCAACAACACCAACATCCAGTTCCAAGAGTACGACACCAAAGGCGTTGACCTTCGGGTGTTGAAGTACTGGAACCTCGGCGACGTCGAGCAGGCCTTCAGCGTCGGCTACTCGGGCTACATGATGAACTCGCCCTACAGAGAACAGCTCGCCACCGGAAACCCCGACGCCACTCGCGGCACGCAGATCCGAAAGCTCGTGCGCGACTTCAACGTGAACTCGGTCTTCGCGGAGAACCGCTTCTCCTTCGGTAAGTTCTCCATCACGCCCGGCGCGCGCTTCGAGAACATGCGCCAGATCGTCGACGAAAAAACCGGCGTCGAGCGCCAGGTTGATCGTACGGATAACGTGACACTCTTAGGAATCGGGGCGACCTATGATCTCACGGACAAGGCCGACATCTACTTCAACGCCTCCGAGGGCTACACGCCCGTCGCCTTCGCCACCGCCGTCCCACTGGGCTCGTCGCAGGCGATCAGCGACGACATCGAAGCGGCTAAGGTCGACAACATGGAGCTCGGGGTGCGCCACCAAGGAAGTTCGGTCATCCTGGACGCCTCTGCCTTCCAGACCTTCTACTCGAACCTCTTCGGTTCCGATGGCTCAGGCGCCGCGCAGAAGTTCATCAACACCGGCGCGGGCCTTCACCGCGGCGTCGACGCCTCTGTCCAGTGGCGCCTCTCGTCTGACGTGAGTGCCTGGGACAAGGGCTGGGGTGACCTCGACCTCTACCTCAACGCCATGGCCCTCAGTGCAGAATTCGTAAATGGTCCTCGTAACGGCAAGCGGCCGCAGTACGCCCCGGACTACACCTTCCGCACTGGCGTCATCTACCGTCCACGCCCGACGGACAAGATCGCGCTCATGGCGACCGTCCTCGACGAGCACTACGCCGACGACGCGAACTCCGAGAACTTCCGGATCCCTGGTTACACGGTGCTGGACCTCACCTTCGAGAAGGCCTTCAAGAGCTTCGAGCTGGTGGGCGGGATCAACAACCTCCTAGATAAGAAATACTACGCTCGTGTGCGTGGTACCGGCATCGATCCGGCGCTCCCGCGAAACGTCTACGTCGGTGTCCAGAAGCAGTTCTAAGACTGGACTGTTCACGAAGCCTCTGAGAACTCCTGCTCAGAGGCTTTTTTTTTAGTCGAAGAGTTCTTCGAAGATCGACTTCTTGCGCTTGTACGGTTTGTGGTACTCCGGAGATCGATTGTCCGGGTACGGCGGCCGTTGCGGCTGAGGCCGATCCTCTTCTTTCGAGCGCTCGAGGATCTTATCCAGCTCCCCACGGTCTAGCCACACCCCACGACAGTCGGGACAGTAGTCGATCTCGATGCCTTTGCGCTCGGAGATGACGAGACGGGTTTCCGGACAGCTCGGACATTTCATTGTGGGCTCCTTTGTGATCCCTCAGTCTAGCCGAGGCACCACGAACTTCCCTCATCGATAAATCCAACACCCGTGATCAGTTTTTCTGAAGCTCACTCGAGCAGCAAGAGCGCAAAGATCCGTAAGGCCACGCTCTGATATTCCCCAGAGCGCGTCCCGGTCGCGCTTGCGCCCCACTTCAGGGCCCCAGTGGTCTGGTGAACCGTGAGCGCGGCCAGTGGGCTCAAGGCCTCCTGCGACTCCTCGCGGCCGTTCTTCTCGGACTCCCAGAGATTGAGTCCCAGTCCCAGTCGCAAATCGAGCACGGGCAAAAGCGAAAGGGCCACGCCGCCGCCGAAAGTGCGGTGATCGACGGAGGCATTGCCTTCGTCGGCGGACTCGACGCCGGCCAGTCCGTAGAACGCCACCAGCGGGTCGACCTCGTAGTCGGCCAGGAACATGAGCGAAGTTCCCGTGAGCGTATCAGTCGGCGACTTAAGCTGGGCCACACCCGCCTCGACGCCAAAGGCGTAACCGACCTGCGCGTGGCAGTCCAGGGTGCTAAGAAAAACGAGGAGCCCGGCGCAAAAGATATGTCGCATTCAACTATTATAAGGAGAACCCCGCGTCGAACAAGCTCAAATCGGCGGTGGTCGTTTTAGGCCCAAAGTCCACAAATCTTAAGGTACTCCTCGCGCCGGTTCTCCGGTAAAATAGCTTTGATGATATCCGCGCCTCTCCATCCGAAAGAAGCTGATCGCCTGAAGGCCCTCCGGGACCTCGGTCTTTTGAACACGGGCCCGGAGGAGATGTTCGACGAACTCACGGCCCTCGCTGCGCAGATCTGCGAGACGCCCATCGCCCTCGTCTCTCTCGTCGAAGAGAACGCTCAGTGCTTCAAGTCCCGTGTCGGTCTTGAGGCCACCGAAACACCGCGCGACGTCGCCTTCTGCGCCCACGCGATCCTCGGTGAAGGTCCCTTCGTCGTCCCAGACGCACTCGTCGACGAGCGCTTCTGCGACAATCCGCTCGTCACCGGAGCTCCGCATGTCCGCTTCTACGCTGGAGTTCCCATCGTCTCTCCGAACGGGTACCCCATCGGCACACTGTGCGTGATCGACAGCCGGCCACAAAGCATCTCGGACTCGCAGCTCTCGGGCCTAAAGGCCCTCGCCCACCAGGTGAGCCGCCTCTTAGTTCTGAAGCTCAAGATCGTCGAGCTCGAGGCGGCGCAGACCGTCCTGAAGACTCAAGAGCAAGAGTCTCGCTCGATCCTCGACGGCGTCCCATCGTTCATCGGCCACTGGAGCACCGACCTCCACCTCCTGAACTGCAACGCCGCTTACGAGGCGCTCTTCGGCAACTTAAGCAAGACCAAGGGGCAGCACGCGAGCGTCGTCTTAGGTGATGAGCTCTACCGGAAAAATGTCCCTCACATCGAAAAGGCCCTCGCAGGGATTCCCGTGCACTTTGAGCGCGAGATCGTGAAGCCCGACGGGAGCCTAACCTACGCACTGATCTCCTTCGTGCCGAATGTCGTCGACGGCAAGGTCGCGAGCTTCTTCTCCATCTCCACCGACATCACGGGTGTGAAACAATCCGAGAACGCTCGCCGTGCCCTGGAGTCGAAGCTCGTGAACTCCGACCGCCTCTCCGTCCTGGGCGAGATCGCCTGTGGCGTGGCTCACGAGATTAAGAACCCACTCGCCATCATCGTGGGCAAGCTGGTCCTCATGCGGATGCAGCTCGAGTCCGACTCTCCGAACCCCGCGCAGATGCTCGATGCAGTGGCGAAGATCGAAGCGACCGTCGAGCGCATCACGAAGATCGTCCGAGGCCTTCAGACCTACTCGCGCAAGTCCAACAGCGATCCGATGCTCCTCACGCCGCTGGCAGCGATCATCAACGACTCTCTGGCCCTGTGCCTCGAGCGCCTCAAGCGCGACGACGTCGAACTCACCCTCGACTGCCCGCCGGACCTCCAGGTACTGTGTCACTCGTCAGAGATCTCGCAGGTCTTCATCAACCTCGTGATGAACGCCCTCGACGCGATAGCAGCGCGCTCACCCAAGTGGATCCGCATCGGCGCGCGCGACCTCGGAACTCACATCGAAGTGCGAGTCACCGACTGTGGCCCAGGGATTCCCGCCGACGTTGCGGCCAAGCTCATGGACGCGTTCTTCACCACCAAGAGCGTGGGCAAAGGCACGGGCCTGGGCCTCAGCATCTCGAAGACCATCATCGAAAACCACGGAGGCACGCTCGCGCTCGATGCAAGTGCGCCGAACACGACCTTCGTGGTGACGCTGAAGAAGACGCCTTAAACATTTCGAATACTTACGACCATTCAAATCAACCAAGATATAGAAATAAATTCTATATCTTGGTTAAAATTTTTGTATAATTGACCGAATAGTAGAGAAACTCTCTATACGGTGGTTAAAATGGACTCCTCGCTCAATAAAACGCCCCTGCCCTACGCTACAACCCCTTACCTCTTAGACTTGTTCGCTGAACAAAAGTACCCACGC
>JBKHVY010000205.1:0-4348 GCA_046569805.1 Bacteriovoracia bacterium
CATGCCGCGGACGAGCTTGCGCTTATCTTGGTCGATGTGGAACTTCAGGTCTTCGGTTGGGAGGACGAGGGCCTGCTTGAGGCTCGCGGCGATCTTGAGGCCATCGACGGCGGTGATCTGCTCGACCATGGCGTACATCTTATTGAGGTCGGCTTCGTTCTTCGCGAGGTTCGCCTTGTACTGGCCCACGGCCTGGTCGCGCTTGGCGACGACTTCCTGGACTTTCTTCTCGGCCTTGGCGAGACACTGGCGCATGTTCGTCGCACACGAGTTCGCGCGCTTCACGCAGAAGCCTGGGCTCTGGGCCGAGAGGTCGCGTGAGGAACAGGTTCCGACGCCGTTAGCGTTGGCCTGCGTCGAATCGTTACAGTTGAGGAGTCGGTCGACGATCGACGCCTTAACTTTTCCGGCGAGTGTTCTTTGGAAAGCGCTGTACTTGTTGCGTGCTTCACGTAGCTTCTCGACCACCTGGCGGCCCGAAAAGCCCTTTTCGTTCGCGTTCTGCTCGAACTGCTTCTTACAGTTATCCACGTGGATCTGGACGAAGCGGGCCGGTGAAAGGCGCGTCGAAGCCTGGATGACTTCGCCGTCGACGGTCGCTGACGCTTGTGTGTTCACGAGGTAGCGCGTGTTACCGTTCTTACCTTCTTCCTCGGCGATCATGTTCATCTTCTGCTCGATCGAGATGTCGGTGCGGGCGAGGGTGTTCTTGATGAAGGTCCGGTACGCGTTGTCGGCAAAGCGGTTCGCCGAGCTCGAGGCCGAGGGATCGATGATCTTGAGATCATCGGAGATGAGGGCGTTGATGTTCGTCTGCTGGCGAAGGCAGCTGTCTTTCTCGTCGCGCTCCCAGCGGTTGAGGGCGAACTCGAAGTCCGCTCGCTCGTTCTTCAGCGTGGCCGCGAGGCTCTCGCTGCGGCCTCCGGTCACCGCGGCGACCTCTTGAGAGATCTCGATGTCTTTCAGCTGAGCTTCTTTCTGCTGCTCGAGGAGGGCACCCTTGAAGGCCGGAGATTCGCCAAGACCGAACGCTGATGGAGCCTTGATCCCGCGCTCGATGAACGAAGCAGCGTTACCGACTTCGATTTCTTTGGCCGCGAGTTCGGACATCTTACGGATGTCTTTCTCGAGGTTCTGGGCGATGGCGGAGTTGAACTCGACGGCGTTGAAGCCGCCGCCTTCTTTCTTGTTGGCGATGCTTGAGAGCTGAGACTCGATGCCCTTGAGACCGTTCTTTCCAAGTTTCTTGATATCATCCGGACCTACCACCGATTGGCAGGCCGGGTCGTTGAAGGTATTGGCGAAGTTCACGCTGTTCTGGTCGAGAATGCCCTTGCCGGAGCGCGTGGCGCCCTTAAAGTTCTCGCCCTCGAGGAGTGCCATGGCGTCTTCGATCTTGTTGCGGTCGGCTTCGGCTTGCTTCTTGAACGCGTCTTGGGCCTTCTGCATTTTGTTGATGAGGTTGTCGATTTCGTTCTCGCGGTTCTTGAGTGTACGCGCGAGCTGGTCGGCGCGAGCGTTCAAGCAACCGAGCCCTGTGTTCGATGTCGCGTTCGTCTCAAGGTTGAAGTTCTTGTAGATGTTCTCCATCTGCGCATAATGATTGTAGAAACCCATGACCGATCCGGCCTTCGCGGCAGCCGCCGGGTCCGACGGATCCACGCCTTGAGTACAGTCAGCCGGTTCGACGAAGTTCGGACGCGTGTTGAGGATGTTACATTCGGGGAAGATCTCACTCACGCACTGTTGTTGCTGACCGTTTTGGCCACAGACCGAAGGATTCATCTGGCTCGTGAGAGCGTTCAATCGATTCTGGGATTCGCGAGCCGCCGTTTGCTGTTGCATAGCATTTAGCACACTCGAACCGGCAGCGTTCACAAGCCCCATCACGTTCGCGGCGGTTTCCGTCCAGTGCACTTCTCGCGCCCTTTGTTCATTAGCAATCGCAAGTGGTGAGAGCGCCATTTGCGCGGCCACCAGTACTGCGATGGAACGGTAGAAGCTATGCTGTTTCATGGGACATCCTTCGTTTAAACTCTGCGTATGTCTTTGTCTTATCGGTCAACTCTTCAGAATTATTAAAAACACTCAGTAATAGATCTATTTTAGGGCATGAAGTCCAAAACACCTAAGTTGAGTGGTCGGGTTTAGGGAGGTCTTGGCAAGTCTGGAAAAAAAGTTAAACTAAAAGTGAATAATTTTAAGTACTTTCGAGAGCCCACCGCATGAACCTAAAAGGTCTATTCCAGCGTTTACGGCCGCCTAAAAAAGGTGGCAGCGAGGCGTCTCCCGTCACTGAGTTGCAGACAGTTACCCGCTATTTTCTGGCCTTTAGTAACATAGAGAACTCACCTGAATACGCTCTTGAGACAGAGCTTTCCGTGGGCTCTGGCACTGGTGACATTGTTATTGCCGATGACAGCTTATCGCCACGGCACGCTACCTTTAAGCTCGATCACGGTGCCGTCACGGTCATGGATCTCGGCAGCACTGCGGGGACTCGTATTGGTGATCATTCCCTGACGAAGGGGAAACCAGTTCTTTTGAAGCCCGATGACGTTCTCCACTTGGGTGAGATCGAGATCACACTCAAAGCGGTCGAAGAAATTGTCGCTGAGCCTCCGGCAGCGAGCGTGGTTGCCGAGGCTGATGCGGAGGAAGACTCTCTTCCAGAAATGCCCGCGGATGGGCCGGAAAACGAGCCAGAAGCACCGCCAGCTCCAGAAAAAACATCTTTTTTTCAGCGGCGGTTACGCACGCTCAAGAATACGCCAGCCGAGAAGAAGAAGCCCAAGATCGTTGCGGCGAACTCTGGCCGCACCTACGCTGCGAATCTTCTGCCGCGGTTGGTGGCGATTGGAATAGATTTTTGTTGGACCTTCGTGATCTGGACGGTGATGTCGCCCTTCGATGACTTCCGCGATTTACTGGAAGTTGTGCCCGGTCTTCTTCATGATTATGTTCTGCCGCAGTTGGAACTTGTGATCTCTCAGAATGGCTGGGGTGAGTTCTACCAAACGGGCCTCACTTCATTCCTTGATCTTGTGAAGGAACCAGAGCGCGAACTATGGCTGAGCCATGTCGTGAGCCTTTACTTCACCGTCCGGGTCGCGACGACCTTTGTCCTGGGAGTAAGCCTTGGGCAGTGGATGTCGGGAATCCGGTCTTTCGGGGGATTTGTTGCGAGTCGCTTGGGTGGCGTCGTCCGAGAGCTTCTCGCCATCTTTACCTGGGCCTTTGTCATTTTGGATCTTCCCACTCTTTTCTCGCGGCGCTCGTTCAAAGAAATGATCACAGGTACGCACCTCGTCTCTGTTTCGAAAGGAGCAACTCTCATCTCGTGGCTCGTGTTCTTGCCGGTGACCCTTGCGGCGGTATCGGTATCACCGCTCTTCTCGGGTCTCGAAGAACCCGAAGCCGTATTGCTGAAAGACATCACGCCGAAGAAGCGGGTCCGGAATGAGGGGTCGATTGAGATGACGACGTATTCGTCGAACTGGTTCGGCGCGCAGTTCGTATTGCCCAATGAGACCTGGAGCGTTGTTCCGCGCTTCACATGGTCTCAGAACGGGAAGGTTCGAAGCCTGACTCCTACTCTCGCGTTCTATCACTACAATGGAACCACTGTTCCCTTGATTCTTCATTCAAAGTTCCGTTGGGATGAACTCCTCAAAACCGCGCTTTCGCACAATCCGCTCTTGCAGAAGAACTTCCCAACGCTCTGGTCTGTGGTTCAGGGGCAAATGATCGGTCAGCAAGCGGCGATCCGGTTCAATCTCTCGGAGAACCAAAAGGCCATTTTCAAGGAAGAGCTCCAGGAACTCATCCGGGTTTCATTCGCACTATCTCTGGACTCCGTGGCAGACCACGTGCTGACCCATGGACCACTCCTCAAGGGCCTCGTCGCTTTTAGAAAGATGCTCATGGCCCAGGTCGGTGTCGCTCCTGACGCAGAATGGGCGCTCACGCGCTTTGGTAGAAGTTCGGTTCTCATCTATGAAGTTCCGGGTGTGAAGCCCTATGATATTTTACTGCCCCTGGAATACGGCGAGGGGCGGATGTTCCGCGTGAACTACGCGTCGACGAAGGAGCGAGGACAGGCCAATAAGCTTGCTTTCTCTGAGCTGTGGGCGCTGTCAGTTTGGACTCTTCCAGAGACTGCCAACTACGCTGGACTTCCGTTTGTGATCGACGCCATCGCGCGCTTGGCAACGGTGCCAGCGGAGCCCGCTGAGACATTTGAAAAAATGTACGAGGCCTTCTTTGAAGCTGCTGCTTTCGTGGTCCAACGGCCAGAGGATGATTTCCGTCGACGCCCGCTCATCCTGTCTTTGAAAAATGTCAGCTC
>JBKHVY010000206.1:0-4336 GCA_046569805.1 Bacteriovoracia bacterium
CTCTCCTGTCACTCAGGTAGTACGCTGAATCTCGCGAACGCCAATACCTGTGTGATCTCCGCCACCGGGCCTGAGCACTATAGTTTTGGGGGAGGCGCTACTTTCTCCGCGAAGTTCAATCAGGCCATGGCACAAGGGAAGTCGCTCGAAGAGGTGTTCCTCACCGCGCGCTCGAACTACGGGGATACCTCGTTCCCGATGATCTCCACACCGCAGGGGCGGGACGTGCAGTCACGCATCTACGAGCTCCTTACTCCCTACCTTTATTACTTCGATCCCCAGAGTGACAAGCACACGAAGTACCTGGAGCAAGAGGTGCAAAGTAAAAACACCTGCGCTCCTCAAGAAGACCTCAAAGAGCTCGTCACACTCGTAGAAGAGCTGCTGAAGACTGTCGGGGGAGCCGACACCCAGCGCGAGCTGCAGTACTTTAAGACCGCTGTGACGAACTACTTCAACTATCTTGCGAAGACTCGCGAAGAGATGCGTTCCGCGGGGTTCCCTCAGGCGATGGAGCGAGTGAGCTTCTGCACGAATCTAAAGAGTCCGATCAACCGTCGTGGCGCGCGCACGCGTGAGTGTACGGAGTACCGAGTTAAGGATCTTTTAGCGCTAGACATTAATCGTGTGCAGGCGCACTTCAGAGACATGTCTCGCCGCTCGAAGGGCGAGGAGGCGATGATCGCTCAGGCCATCGTCAGTAACCTCGATCAGGCACGAAAGAAGAAAGACGAACTCCTGCGCCAGAACCCTCGGTTGGCGAGAGTGGCGGACTTCTGGAAACAGAATCCGAACCGTCGCCAAGAGACATTTGCGCTCGCGGCCCACGTCTCGAAGTCGCACCAGCGATTGTTCGAAAAACTCTATCGCCAGTCGCCGGCGACGGGACCGAACCCTTGCCGCGATTTTGTTCTCTAGTACAGAGGGCCCAGTACGAGGCGCGGATCTGGGTAGATCTTGAGGGCCGCTTCCCGGTCCTTGGCCGCAACGGCACCCGGCATATCGCACGCCACGGGCCTTGAGAGAGAGAGCTGGAAGTGGAGATGGGGATTCCATCCGCCGTTCTCACTTTTATCTCCGACCCAAGCGATCACGTCACCGGCATTCACCTTTTGCCCTACGGCTTTGTTTGCGGTCGACGCCGCCGAGAGATGGCCATATAGCGCGTAGACTTCTGTGCCGTTCAGCTCGTGTTTCGTGATCAGGGTGTGGCCGTAGTCGCCAGGAGCCGCGTTATAGGCGAAGAGATATATCTCGCCGTCGAAGAAACTGCGGATGGAGGTTCCCACGGGAGCGGCGATGTCGATGCCCATGTGGATGTTTCGCTCACCGGCGAAGAGCTCGGTGGTGTACATTCCTTTGCGAACTTCATCGAAGCGCCCGATGCCATATTCTGAGAGCATCGATCGGTTTGGGTCGTAGCCCTTCGTGAAGTCGTAGACCTCGTAGGTGGCCGGGAGCTCGATGACCGGAGAAAAGTGAAGACCCAGAAGCTTAAGCATTGAAGCGCTTTACGACGTCTTGGTCGAAGCCGTTGCAGCTCATGCCCGCGTCCACCACAACGGTCGTGGCATTGATGCCGGAGGAGCGTGGCGAGAGAAGGAAGGCCACGGTGTTGGCGACTTCTTGTGTTTCGAGTGCTGCCTTCCGCAGCGTCAGGGCCTCCGCAAACAGGTAGTTCTCGACGTAGTTTGGGATTCCGGCGGAAGCCGAGGTCTTCAAGGGGCCTGCACCTACGGCGTTCACTCGAATCTGGGAGTCCGTGGAAAGTGCCTTCGCCAGATAGGGAACCGTGGCGTCGAGCATGGCCTTGATGGGACCGAGGTAGCCGTACGAGGTCGCACGGGTGTTTGAAATGGAGATCGTCACGATGCTTGCGCCAGAGGTGAAGAGCGCGTTCAGCGCGCGGCACATCTCGACCAGAGAGAAGCATGAGATCTGGGAGGCTTCGAGGTAGTCGTGGCGCTTGGTGAGATGAAAGGGCACCGGGCCCTCGGAGAAGTTTGCGAAGGCCAGCGAGTGGAGGAGGCCATCCAGATGATCTGCATGCTGGGCCACGCGGTGCGGGAGTTCGGCGAGGTCCTCAGTGTTTGCGACGTCACAAACAATTGCCGGTGCGCCCGGGAAGAGTTTTTCGATCTGTGTGAGTTGTTCGGGCCTTTGGACGGAGAAAACACAGCGCGCGCCCTCTTCGATCAGGGTCTTCGCGCTAAAGTAGGCGACACTTTTTTTGTTCGCGACGCCGGCAATGAGAAAGGTCTTATTTTCGAGGGCCAAAAAGCTCATACAACCTCAAACGATCGCAGCTGCGAATTCAATGGTCATGATGGTTTTGTCGTCGACCACCACTTTGCCTTTCATGAAGGCGGCGTTGGCGAGCATCTCGACGAAGTCCACGGTGATGATCAAGTGATCGCCCGGCTTTGCCATGTTTTTAAACTTTGCTCCCTGGATGCGCGTCACGACGGCGGTCTTCCCGGCTTCGGTCGCCTCGCCTCTGCGGGCCATGAGATACGCGCCAGTCTGGAAGACGGCTTCGCACATCAGCACGCCCGGCATCACCGGATTTCCCGGGAAGTGGCCCTTGAACCAGTCTTCAGCGCCTGTGAGCTGCTTGAAGGTTGTCACTTTGTCTTTCGTTTCGTCGACGATGCCATCGAGAAGAAGAAAGGGTGGACGCTGGGGGATGTGGGCAAGGAGCTGGTCGAGATTAGCCATTGAGGCCTCCGGCGATGTCGAGGGTGGCGCCGGTGATGTAGCTTGCTTCTTTTGAAGCAAGGAAGAGCACGGCGTGAGCGACTTCTTCAACTTTTCCAAACCGGCGCATCGGGACCTGGGCCTTGTACTCTTTGACTTGCTCTTCCGGAAGATCAGCAATGAGCTCCGTCTCGATGAAGCCCGGGCAAATGTTATTGATCGTAATGTTCCGTTTTGCTACTTCTTTTGCGGTCACAAGTGAGAGAGCGATCTGGCCGGCCTTGGAGGCGGCGTAGTTGGCCTGGCCCGGGAGACCGAGCTTCCCGCCGATGGAACTCATGTTTACGATGCGGCCATAGCGCGACTTCATCATGGCCAGCACTGCGTGCTTGGTCATGAGGTAGGTGCCCTTGAGGTTGGTGTCGATGACACTGTCCCAGTCTTGCTCTGTCATGGAGGCGATGATGGAGTCGCGGCGAATTCCGGAGTTATTCACCAGCACTTCGAGGCTCGGGAAGGGAAGATCCGCAAAAAACTGCGTCACCGCTTTCTCGTCCGCCACGTCGAAGCGTGCTAGGCGAAGCTTATCGCCGTAGTGACTCAGGCGGGCCTTAAACTTTTCTGCGGCTTCCGTGTTACCGGCGTAAGTCGCGATGACCGAAGCTCCTTCTTTGAGAAAGGCCTCGACGATGCCGGAACCGATGCCCCGCGTTCCGCCAGTAACGATAACGTGTTGGTTTTCAAATTTCATAGCGATTCCTTTGCGAGATATGAGGCGACTTCGTTGGCCTGGATGACGCCGTAGTTCGCAGCGCCCAGCCAGCCGGACATGATGATTCCCACGGAGCCCGCGTGGAAGAGGCCCGGAAGTTGTTTGTGCAGGTTCATGCTGACGTCAAGACCCTCGAACTTCGTTCCGAAGGAGCTACCCTGGCGATGGAGAGTGTAGCGCTCGACCGTGAGGGGAGTCGCCGCTTCCACGGTTTCGAGGTGATCGCGCAGATCCGGGTAATAGACCTCAAGGCCTTTGAGTGTTTCCTCGATCATGAAGGCCTTTTCTTCCTCATACTGCTCCGGTGTCAGATTTTTCCAGTGCTCGTAGCGGCAGTTGGTGGAGGATACGATCGCCGGGCGCGCCGCGGGATCTTGAGGTCTTGTCTCATGGGGATAGTACACGGAGAAGGTGCGCGAGGAGACTTTCAGATCTACCAAGCGTTCCGGCACGTAGGTCGGGTAGCTTGACGTGAAGACAAGATCACCGATGTCCGGCAGTACGGTCCCGGCCTTGAAGCCCATGTAAACCTGGCAGCTCGAGGTGTTGAGGCGCACGGCTTTCGTTTTCTCGACGAACTCCGGCGCGAAGTGTTCAGGCCCCACCATGTTCATGACGGTCGAGAGGATGTTGCCGTTCGAGAGTACGGCGCGGGCCTTAATGGTTTTACCTCGGTGAATGACACCGGCGACGCGCCCGTCCTCGACGACGATCTTTTCGACTTTCGCCTGAAGCTTTATGTCGACGTTGTTCTTTAGGAGCTCGTCCTTCATTTTTCCGATCAGAAGGTCGGTGCCGCCCTTAAAAGTGTAGACGCCCTTACTCATGAAGTTCGAAAAGACGATGCCGTAGGTGATGGCCGGGTCC
>JBKHVY010000207.1:0-4318 GCA_046569805.1 Bacteriovoracia bacterium
CGGTCAAGACGAAGATCTCTTCGCCGCCGTAGTGCGAATGCGGCACGTGCTTGCAGCCCGGAGGCCACTTCACGAGCGCTGTGCTCTCGCCTTGGAACTGGTGGAGCGGCATGACTTGAAGGGCCCCACGGCCCGGAAGCCACGGCTCCCGGTTGGTGTCGATGCGCAAGACCTGTTGGTCACGGGGGTCCATGTGACCGAGCTTCACGAATAAAACGCACCCCGTGCGAGAACTCGGTGAGTGCTTTGAACCCACAGGATTTCGCATGTAACTGCCGGCCGGATAGGTGCCCGTCTCGTCGGTGAACTCTCCTTCTAAAACAAAAATTTCCTCGCCGCGCGTGTGCACGTGTTCTTTGAACACCGAGCCGGGAGCGTAGCGCACGAGACTCGTAGCTCGGCCCGTCTCAGGGGCTTCTCGCTCGAGCATGATGCGCTCGACGCCGGGAGAAGGACTTGGCTCCCATGGAAGAGTGCGGGCAACGATTGCGAGCTTTTGTGAGAAATCAAGATTGAAGGGATACTGCATGTTACATCACCCGCTCCATAACGTAGAGGGCAGGACGAAGTTCCTGGATCAGCGGATCAAGCGCGAAGGCACTTGTTACGAAACTAAGCATGAGAGCGAAGAATGCAAAACGCATGGAGCCTCCGAAAGCTAAGTGAGACACCATTATCTAGAGAACAGAGACGCATTGGGAAGGGTGACAAGGCCTACACAGAAAACCGCTGTAAAAATTGCCGCAGGAGGCATTGCCCCCCCTGCGGCCTTTCATTCTAGTCTTCGTAGATGGCGTGACTGTCAGTCGCCAGAGATGGTCTCACGAGCGGGCGCAGCTTGTTGGCTTCAGCGGCCCCGTCGAGGTCATCAAACAAAGCGATGCGCTCGAAGAAGTACTTCTCGTCGACGATACTCTTGGCGCGCCAGAGCGTGCGGCCTCCGTCGTCCAGCCGCAGGCGCCCGAGTTGGTAGCCGACGTACTTCGGAGTATTGATCACGATGCGAGTCTCGTCTTCGATGGTCCAGTCGACGCCGGTCTGGAACTTCACGTACTGGCTGATGTTATCGGCGTTAAGCCCGATACTCGTCCCGCTGATGCGCTTAAACGAGAGCGTGAGCTTCTCCGCCTTGAGGGCCTGGATGATGAAGCCGACGTCGTTGAGGTAGCTCTTACAGGTGTTACTCATGCCGTCGTTGTACCACTCAGTGACGTTGATCGAGCTCATGAACTCGGTCACAAGTCCAGTGAGTTCGATCTCGACGGTGACGTCGTTTTTGAGAGAGGCCCCGGCGCTTAAGAGAGGGCTTCCAGAAAGCAGAAAACCTAAGCTCCCCTGAAAAGTGTAGTTGTACACACGGGAATACTCCGAGCGATCGGTGTAGCGCGGAATGATCTCCGGGTCGAAGCAGTCCCGTGGCGGCGCCACGAACGACACGGCGGCCGGCCGTCCGCCGATGAGCGTTCCCGTGCCCGCGTTCTCGAGGGGATTCTGAAAACCGATGTAACCAAAGTCTTTCACGAGGCCATCGATGGCCGTATTCGGATCTTGGACTTCCGGCGGCTGGCAGCTCGCGAGCAGGAGGAGACACAGAGGCGAGAGTGCGGAGAGTTTCCAGGACATCATAGTAAACTCCATAGATTCAGAAGGTCCAGCGTGAGCAAAGTATTCCACAGACGTTCCACGGCCGCTGGGTGACAGCTCCCGATGATACGGGCCAATGCCAGTACGCACAACTTTGCAAGGCTCATGGCGACTGATCCCTCTGAAACTGAGGCCTTACACGAAGACGCGAGCGAAGGCCTTTATTTCAAAAAGAAAAATTTTCGCCCACAAGTTTTGGCGCTGAAAACTTAACTCTTCGGCACTACAGGAATGAGGCGGTTCGCGGCGTCGATATTCGCCGAACCACCCGTCAGGTAGTCGGAGATGTTCTTGAGGCCCGTGTGAGCGATGTTCTCAAGAGCTTCGTTGGTGAAGAACGCCTGGTGCGAGGTAATCAGCACATTGGGGAATACCAGCAAGCGCGCCAGCGTATCGTCGTCGATGCCTTCGGCCGAGTAGTCTTTAAAGAAGACACCCTCTTCGTGCTCATAGACATCAAGAGCGACACCCCCGAGCCGCTTAAGCTTGAGTGCCGCGATGAGTGCCCGGGTATTGATCAGTGCCCCTCGGCCGGTATTGATCAGCAACGCGTGTGGCTTCATCAGGGCCAGCTCCGCCTCATCAATGAGGTAGCGAGTCTCTTCGGTGAGTGGACAATGGAGCGAGATGACATCGCTCTCGCGGCACAGAGTCGCCAGATCGACGAGCTGCGCCTGGTACATACCCTGCAACTGCGACGCTTCGATGTAGGGATCGTAGACAAGAACCCGGCAGCCGAAGCCGTTCATCATGCGCACGAAGGCAAGCCCAATCTTCCCAGTACCGACCACGCCGATGGTCTTCCCAGAAACAGTGAACCCTTCAAGGCCATCGAGCGTAAAGTTCAACTCCCGCACTCGTCGAAAGGCCTGGATGAGTTTTCGGTTAAGGCACAGCATGAGGGCCAGAGCATGCTCGGCGATGGCCTCAGGCCCATACGATGGTACCCGTGCGACCGTGAAGCCCAGGCTCCGCGCAGCACCTAGGTCGAGGTGAGAAAACCCCGCCGTGCGTAGCGAGATCATCTCGACTCCGCGCGCTTTCACGGCCGCGAGTGTTTTCTGGTCCAGGCAATCATTCGCGAAGACAGTGATCGCCGGAGAGGCCTCGATCAGCGCGACCGTTTCTGGCGTGAGGCGCTCCCGCAGGAGGCGCAGTTCGAAACCAAAGACATCGGCATACTTGCGCAGATTTTTTTCTTCGAAGCCGTGGACGCTAAAGCACGTGACCGCCTTCATGCGACTACCCTCTCGACGCTTCGGCGAGCATCTTCTGAATTCCCCAGGAAGCGACGAGCGCCACCACCACCATCACCACCGCCCAGACCGTGAGGGTGGTGAAGTAATCACCGTAGACGGTACGCACGATCTCTTGCGTGATCTGCTGATCCTTCTCCAGAGCGATCGAGGTCGAAAACACCGCCCCGACGATGCCACTCAGAGCGATCGACACCGAGAAGAGACTCACGGAGAAGCTCTCGATCTTCTTCGGTGCCACCGATAGAATAAAGGCGACCACCATCGAGCCCACCACCACTTCCGCGAATGCCTGGAAGAAATGGATCACGAGGAACACCTCTGGCCGAATAATAACGTCGGCGCCGATCGTCCGAACCGCCGCGGTGAGGATCCCGAAGGCGATGGCCGTGAGAACAAACGAGATCGCCACTTTCGTGGCCGTGCTCAATTGAATTTTTCGCTTCTCGAGGCTCGAGAAGATCCCCGCGATCACAGGACCGGCCGCCATGCACCACAGAGGATTCATCGCCATCGCCGCTTCAGGGGCGATCGGAATGAAGCCGAAGAGGTCCCCGCGCATAGTGTTGATCGTCACCATCGTCATCGACGTCATCATCTGCGAATAGTAAACGAAGAACACGGTGGTGAGCGTGGTCATGATCAGGATCGTCCCCATCTTGAGGGCCTCGGCCCGTGGCGAGCGCACGAGGAGCCCCAGGAAATAGAGGATCGCCCCGCCGCCGATCACGTAGACCACATTTCGGCCTACGGCCATGTTCGAAAACATCACGAAAACAAGACCGATCATCGCGAGAGACAGCCCCGCAAACGCGGCCCAGCGCTTCACGCTCACAGGCGTCTGGTCGATCTCCGGCCCCGCGGCAACGAAAGGTTTGCGAGACAGGCGAATCGTTGTGAGCGCAAAAAGCGCCATGACTGCAGAGATCAAGAAACCGCCACGAAAGCCGATCGCCAGAACGAGTAACGGGAACAAGTACTGGCCCAGGAAGGCCCCGACGTTGTTGACGGAGTAGTTCACAGGATACGCGTTCTCGAAGCTCTCCTGAGAGCTGAAGGTGCGTTTGAAGAGGCTCGGATAGCTCGGTGACATCAGTCCCCGAGCGTAGCTCGCGAGTGCAATACCCGCGAGGCTCAGCTCCACGCTCGCGGCGTTCGCCCCGAGCACAAGGAGCAAGTAGCCCAGCACGAAGGCGCCGTAGGCCATGCTGAGAGAGCGGTAGGCACCGAGGAGCCGGTCAGCGATGACTCCGCCCGCGATGGCGAACAAGGGACCGATCGCCGAGAAAGCTCCCACAATCATCATGGTATCCGCCTCGCTGTACTTGAGGTCCTCGAGGAAAAACCGCGTCAAGATAACCATGACACCGTAAAACGCAAGGCCGAAGGCGAGCTGGCAGCTCATGAGAGATAGATTC
>JBKHVY010000208.1:0-4313 GCA_046569805.1 Bacteriovoracia bacterium
GGCCACTACTGAGTATAAGCAGGGCTAATAAGAATAATCTTACAATTCTTAAGGCTTATGTCTTCAAGCTCTAGGATAACTTATTGTTTAAATTAGTTTAAGTAAGTTTTTCATGACCCCCTTGTGCTGTCAGATGATGACAGAAAAATAATTGAAAAAGGTTTTTGACTTATTCGGTCAGAGATATGTAAAACATCCCCAATCAAGGCCATTGGAGGCCAAGAGACTTTTAGGGGGATTCGATGTTTAAGTTAGTAACTGTTTTGTCAGTTGTTCTCGGTACGTCGTCAGTTTTCGCTTCCGATGCGGATCTCAATAAATATCTCACCATCAAGTCTGTGCAGGTAGAGGTTGAGACTGTGACGAAGTCAGGCACTGTCACTTCCACGCTTTCTGAAGACGTGGCTTCTGTTCAGGATCTGCCGGGTATGCCGCAGGTAGATGGTCGTGTGAGCCAGAACCAAAAGGCGAATATCGGCCAGGTGATTCAAGTCGCTAAGGACATCATCGCTCTCGGCGAAAAGGTCTACGAGATCGTTAAGAAAGGCAAGCCGGTGCTGAACCTCAAGACCGCGCCGCTCTCTGTCTTACCGAAGAACTCCGCCGGTCAAGCGGTCGACGTCTTCGAAATGGAAGGCTGGTCGATGCCTCTCTCGCGCAAGGTGCGCATGTCCTACAAGAACGGCTTCGGCTCTGAGGTCGTGAGCTTCGAGTACACCATCGTCTTCGCTCACTCGGGCTCAATGAATGGTGCCGGTGCTTACATCACGGCAGCACAGATCATCCCGAGCAACGTCCGCGTCTCTTGGGGCTTCGAGTTCAACGCTGACATGCGCCTCGTGGGTCTTCAGAATCACGGCACCAAGGCGAACCCCGTCGCCGGTGCGATCATCTCTCTCAATTACAAGGTCGAGTCCGTGGTCACCACGATCGACACCAGCGACACTTACCACCTCACGGGTAAGGGTCAGATTCAAACGCTCTAGGTTTTTTAAAAGGCCCTCTTCGGAGGGCCTTTTTTTTTGAAGTTCAGGTTACTTGATTTTCAATTACCGGTTATTCTGGCATCGGGTTTAGAGACTTTAGGAGTCTCTGCGCCAGAATGAGACGGGCGAATTGAAAGCAAGCAAGTTACAAGTAATCAAACCAGATCGGCCCAGCCACTTCTCCCACTACAAGTTTACAGGCGAGCTCTCCCGACGAGAGAGCACACTTCTTGCACACGCCGTCACCGGCGCAGCTCGAAGCCACCGGAACATTGTGGCGCATGAGAAAGAAGAGCAGATTCTCCATGGGATCCGTGATGGGAAACTCACCAACCTTCTTCTGCGAGGCCTTGCCCCAAACTTCGACTATTGTGCGCAAAACAGGCTCCCGGGGTTGCGGTCGTCGATGTAGAAGCGGCCCCCTTCGTTCTGGATGTTCGACCAACCCCAGATGTTACCGATGGCCTCAGCGTTGTAGATGGGAATGTTGAGCTTCAGAAGTTCCTGAATCTGCTCCTCTCGACTGCGGCCACTTTCGATCACAAGCCTTAGAGGGTCTGAGAGAAACATGTGGCGAGAGTGGGAGATGAGCTTTCTAAAGTCATCTGGGTTTTTGATCTTCGTCAGGCCGTAGCGGAAAAGATGGTAGAGGTGCTGACCGGGGTCTCGGCTCTGGTTCGCGACCACCCAGGTCTCACGATCCGGTGTGCGAATGAGGCACATCGCACTTGAGCGCACCTTGGCGTTGCCACTGAGGATCGGCGTGCCGAAGAGCGCCCGGGGCTCCGGCGTGCGCTGCGAGACCACGGCAAGAAAGGAGTTCTCTCCCTGGGTGAGGCCATACGTGTGGCCCACGTTCTCGTCTTTGTCGATGAGAAAGATCGAATTGTCGTAGAGCGTGAAGTCGTAGTTGCACTGGACGTCGAGCTGGGGGGTCTTGCGGTAGGAGAAGAGCGTATCGTTGACGGGAGTGGCGCGCCGGACTTTTTGCCAGTCACTGACGAGCTTTTGAAACTGGATCTTCGTGAGGCGTTCGCTTTCGCGGATCAGTTCATCGCCGCGGAAGAAGTGCTGCCGCAGCTTCGGGTCGGCGGCGAGCTGAGGCTTCAGGTCCCGCAGGCTCTGTTCGAGTTGTTTCCCGGCGACGATCGTTCCAGTGAAGTGGCGATCAAGCAGACCCGCGTAGTAGGAGAGGGGGCGCTTCTTCGGGTGGGTCTTCAGCAAGTCGGCAAGACCTTCGAAGAACGGATAGCCGCCCTGCTCGTCGCCGGTGAAGTCGCGGTAGCGCGAAGGGGCGTTGTGATGGATCACGAACTGGAAGCGCGCGGTGGGGGAGGCAAGGTCCGGTCGGATATTCGTCTGGAGGAGCGACCAGAGCACGGCTTTCTCAACGAAGTCGAGGTTCTCTGGCTCTAGAGTTCGTAGTAGCTCGCTGAATCTTTTTTGTGCTTTTGGGTTCGAGCCTACGAGCTGGGGCGAGCGCTGGGCGGTGTGCGAACAGACGGTCATGCCTTGATTGAGGTCCACGGTTCGGCGCGGGATCTCAGCGGAGAGGTTGAGCTTATCTAGGACGGTGGTGCAACCGGCAAGGAGTATAAAGAGGAGAGTGAGAGCGAAGAATCTACTCATCGTCTTCGAAGACTTCAAGGTCGGGGTTCGTGTACTTGTGCTGAAGGGCGTGCTTCTCATGGAGATCGAGGCCCGGGCCCTTGGCGTGGCGCTTCGTCGTGCCGAGGACGAAGATCACGTAGACGCCTTCGGGGACTGATTCCATCTTCCAGTCGATCAGTTCATGACCATCGGCGAGCACTCCGTGCATGATCTTGTCGAACTCTCGTTCACGGAAACCGGTCTTGCGCTTGGGCGGTGCTGGGATGAAGTAAGTGAATGTTTTAATATCCAAATACCGGGATACTTTAGTCGGTTTAACCTTAGTGGACTTTTTCACGAGCGCGCTCCCGCATTTCCGAGGGTTTGATGAATTAATTCTATCCGAACATTTCCGCGGCCGGTGAGAAAAAGCACAAAGCTAAATAACTTGTCTTTGGAAAAGATTGCCCATCGAAATTTCCGCTTTGAACCTGCGCGTTCATAGGTATAATCAAAGTATGGAACGACGGGATGTTGTTTCAAGAGGCAGGATGCCGAAAAAGAGGGAGCCATGCAGGGGCTCCCTTTTTTTTTGTCTTCGTGCTCGTTTCTCTTCTGTAAAACGCCCCCGCATTTCCCCCTCTGAGACACTCCTTTCGGTGGTCGTTTGGTATGTGACTTCCTTTCAAAGAGGGGAGCATGAAGGACGAAGTTCTGAAGATTCTGAATCGAAAGATTAACCAGGTCTTGCGACAAAAAGATCAGGCCCGGAGAGAGGGAGATCTCTTCAGAATGGGCATTTCACAGCGGGTTTTGGAGATCCTGACGGAGGTCGTCAAGGAGATTCAAACTTCAGTTTAATTTGCCGATAAGACGCAAAAAGGATTCGTATGGATCATGACTTCATCCAGGCCCTCGTCGACCTCTATAAGGAACTCCCTGAAACGGACCCTGAGCTCGCGGCCAGGAGAGTTGCCGTCCTGATTGAAGGTGAGATCCAGCGACTTGAGCAGCGCGGGACCCCTGTGTCTCGGTCCTCACTCTTAGCTGCATTTAGTGAATCTTTGGCAGAGTACAAAAAAGCCGCCTAAGTCGGCCGTATACATCCCCCCGATCACTTTAATAGAATGGCGCCATGGATAAGGTGCACGACTTCCTCGCTATTGCGGATCAGTTTCGCCTCGGTCATCTCACGACCGAAGGGCAGCACCATCTCTCGAAAGACCTCTCGCACCTGGCACTCGCCGACCTTCAGCGCGCCACTGAGGTATTGAAGCAAGTGGATCACTTGGCGCTCTTGAGTCTCGAGAGGAATCGCGATGGCATCTGGGATCTCTACCAGCGCGTGACGGCGACGCTCGCGCGCGGGGACGACATCCTCCTGGTCGGTTGTGGCGCGACGGGGCGCCTGAGCCTCGTGCTCGAGACCCTGAGCCTCCAGATGCAGCGCTACCCAGGCCGCATTCGGGCCTTCATGGCCGGCGGCGACTACGCCCTTATAAAGTCCGTGGAGAGCTTCGAAGACCGCACCCCCTACGGAGAGCGTCAGCTGCACGACCTCGGTTTCAAAAACGGCGATCTCCTTCTGGCGATCACTGAAGGCGGGGAGACGCCCTTTGTGATCGGCGCCTGCCTCGAAGCCGCGCGGATCTCCCATGAGGCGCCGTGGTTTCTCTACTGCAACCCCGACGTCCAGCTCGAGGGCCTGCGCCGCTGCCAAGAAGTGCTTGGCAATCC